>JBEPYC010000075.1:0-12453 GCA_041641555.1 Chitinivibrionales bacterium
AGATACCGGAGATTCGTGAGTAGAGACTGTCCAGAGTGTCGGTAATACTCGGTGAGGTATCCTGGACCGACTCGAGGTGTTCGACTGCAACAGCAAGAAGACTTTCCGCAGGAGCAAACCTCTGCTCTTCACAGAGCCCTTCGGCTTTCTCCAGGCTCGTCTTTGCTTCGTGCAGTGGTGAAACCGACGGTGTATCGGCAAAGGCAATTGGAACGAGCGAATCATCTACCTCAACTATGTAGAGAATGGTATCTACCGGCTCCTGGCTTGCCAATTCCTGGGCAGACCGGTTTTCTTTGAGACCAGATTGGGTCAGAGCGCATCCGGCAAGTAACGTAGCGCCAATAAAAACAGCGCAAATGGAGCAGAGCTTTTGTATCATGGGCAGAATCCTACCGATCTCCGGGTACTGGAATGGCAGCGTGGTGTGCGCCAATTTTCATCGAAGTGGTGCATCACGGTTTTCGGGAAGGTTTTTGACAGAAGATTACATGGCCGGGGCGGCCGTGCATGATAAGCTTTGCGGCCCGAGCCGAGCACAGGGCTCAGCCGGGCGACATAGCCGATCGCTAATAAAACTAAAATAATACCTATGAACAGGTAAGGAGAGGTTTTTGGGGTGAGTTTTTTTCCGGGGCGATCAGGTTACCGGTGAAACTGCCACACGGGCGGCAGCGTGCATCAGCTTTGCATCGACAAGTGGCGAGTTACGGTGCTTGAAGACGAATCCTCCGCGTGAGCGGCATTCAGCGACGGCGTCCTGGATTCTTTTCTCCATGCCTTTGCTGTGCGAGCCGCAATAATTGATGAAAAGGCGCGTCTTCAGCGAGCACCTGCGGTACTCGGAACACTGTTGGCAGGCAATCTTGTGGTGGCCCATCTTTCAGTACTCCTTTCTTGTGTCCGGTCGCTCGGAGATATACCCGATCTCCCGGCCACCTGAACTCGCTTAGATTATACCCGACAATATGTTGTGCGTCAATGGGTTTCTTACCCCAACAGCTTGAGATTTTGGCAATTCCTTGTGACTCAATGGCTTAAGAAAAAAGGCTATTGACCCTGAGGCACAGGGGGCCAAAACAAGGAGAAAAATGGTCCACAAGATGTGGGTTCCATGACGACAGAATGTTGGGGGGGAAGAAGGGGGCAGCAAAAAAACAGATCAGTATCGTTGGGCCCTGGCTTCGCGCTCGGGATAATGCACTGAACACAATCGAAGGATCAAATGGCTCAATGGAATACCCCGAGGAAGCTCTTTTCACCAACACCAGCCAAGAAGATTATAGCGCACGGTACGCTGGCGTATGGCTCGGTCTTTGGGTTTTATTGAATTCGTGATTCGGTAATAAAATCCAAGCTCTCTTTCTGGGCTACCTTCTACCGGGCGATAAATCGAGCTGTCAGAATGGTGTGACGTGGAAGGTCCTTAGGAATAGTAATCCTGCGGGAGCTTTCTAGGTCGCTCTGAACGTATCGGAACACCAGACGTCCTTTCATGTCGAACAGTTCGATGCCGGAAGCCTTTTCGGGAAGAAGCAAGTAGCGTGATTGTCTGTCAAACGCCAGAAACCGTCGTGGTGGAACGGAGATACCTTGCCTGACTACATGAGGGTTATCTCGCACCGATGAAGTCTTATAACCAACATATAAAGGGAGCATGCTGCTCCAGACGCTCGTATCGGGGTTGTTCTCATTGGGATGCCAGTACGCTTCGCCTCTGTTGAGCGTATCGGCGACCCCATCCCTGGTTTCTATGACTAAAAGGTCAGCCGGGGGGCCGAACCAGCGTCCTGAGGCATGGCCCTCAGTAACCGTTGTATCCATCATCATTTCACTCATCACGATTGATACATTTGATTCATGGTTTATGATAAGCGGGAGGTCCTGTCCTTTCACGTGGGACTGATAGCTAAAATGACCGAGCAGCTCAGAATAGCCACCGTTGTAAGTTTTCAGCTCCGAGTTGGCTGTTTCGGATTTCCATCCAAGCGCCCACAGAAACCCTCCATCATTGAGGAACTGATGCAGTCCGAAACTGGTGATACCGTTTTCGATATTCGGTTGGCGCCCCCATAGTTTTCCTTGTGAACCGATGTTAATTGGCCCACCTACGACATCTTCGAAATACACCTCGCCGGGACCTTCAATCTCGGTCACGCCAACATTAATGTGGCGAAACACGAATGAGCGGCTACCTGAAGTTTTGATTTTATACATGGTTTTTCTTTTTTTGTAATTGCCATTTTCGTTGAGACCCCGAGTCGAATCGGGTACCCGGTCGGCAGCCCATGTAACTACCTGAAGCCTTTCGATCACTACGGTAGGATGCAAACCGTTTTTACAGTCCCAAAGTATGCCGCCATCCGGCCCGCTGTAGTTTATCTGAGCTTCGCAACCCATAATGCGCCTGACCGAGCCGTCGATCGTAAGCGGTCCGCTAACCTTGTACTTACCATTCGGGACATACACGGTCGTTGCGCCCGCATCCAGTGCCTGGCGAAATGCTTCGGTGTCGTCAACGTCGTCATCCGATATTGCTCCGTAATGCGTGGGACTCACCCAGCCCGATGTGTCGTCCCAGGGAACGTCCGGGGTTTCCTTGATTTCCAGTCTAAGAGAATGCTGGGGGGAGTCAAAAAGGCTAAGCGGGGGATGGGAGACAAACTCAACCAGTTTTGTTCCCGTAAAGTCCTCATGCGTTCCAACGTTATTGTCGACGCCTTTTGCGTAGCCCGTGATATCAATATCACGGGCAAAAAAACCTCCGGAGTCAATTACCATGGCCGCCTCGTCCGATGCACCGCCAGTACCTGTAAAAGTACCTTCGACAATAGTGGTGAACGCCTCTACTTCCGACTGGTGTAAAACTGGGACTTGATTCGTGCTTACGACTCCTCGAAAGGTGGCCGGCTGTTCTTTATTCCAGATGCCGTAGGTGTTTTGTTCTCGGAGGTTAACATGTTCAAATGTCATGCTTGCATGTTCGCCGTCCATCCAGATACCGTAGTCGAATCCGACTATAGCGATGTTTTTACCGAGGAACGGACCATTGTCGGCCCATCTGGCGCAGTCAACGCCGGCAACACCCTGTCGGTCTTTGGATATAATCGTTACTTCACGGAGAACACCCTGGTTGTTGGCGAAAAACTCAATGCCCGAGGCGCCTGGATTCCCCGAATCAACAACGACTGTAATATTGTGAATGGCATTACGAAATTTCGTTGCCGGTGCGTGCCCCGTGTAGATAACCGGCTGGTGATTGGACTTGTCCTGAAATCCGGGAGAGTTCTTGTCGAGTACAATTACAGTTTCGCTTTCGTTTTGCCCCTGAAGTATCGTGTTCTTAGCCTGGTTCTGCAAGTTATTTACTCCGCAATCAGACCATCGTATCGTGTTTCTGACCAAGTAGGTTCCGTTGGGCAAGTAAATGATGGCGTTCTTATTGCAATTTTCATCAAACGCCTTATTAATCAGCGAATCCACCGCTTCCGAACCGTCATTTTTGACAAAGTAGGGTGCTTTGGTGACATCCACGACTCCGGCGTCGGCCGGGAACACGATGTTATCGCCCGGGATGGCCAGGATGGGTAATGAAAGGCTCAGCACAACAAGAGACAAGAGTTGTTTCATATGGGGCACGGCGTCCTCCGATACAGGTGGGAGTACTCAGGCAGGTAGTTTTAGGAAATCATCCGGCAAACCTTGAGGAAAATCAGAGCGATGCGCCCAGAGACTTTTTCGCCAAGGAGTTGGGTTCATTGCATTTCCAACAAAATAATACAGGACCTCGAAAAATCGAACTTTTTCGATTCCGGGCTCCCTCAGAAGGGCCTCTAAGGCAGGTGAGGAGACAGGAATTTATTTGCCTTGCATCCGGATTTCCGCGAACCTATAATTACGGATAATGGTCCACAGGGTACACCCGTGGTATCCAACGGTGCTGGAAAAACAACATATTGGGGATACCTACGGGCGATCTCTCGTCTTCTACTCTCCACAGAATGAGATCGCCATGTCCGAAAAACGCAGAATACTCAGGCACTTCTGGCCGAACTCCAGGAGCTTCGACGACGTGTTGCTGAGTACGAGCAGACTGAAGCCGATACCTGCCATCGCGAAGAACTGCTTCGTCAAAAAGAAACTTTCAACTTTGCGCTCTTTCAGTATAGCCCTTTTCTAACAGTTGTTGTAGACAGGGAAGGAAGGGTTGTTCGCTCAAACCGCGCCAAGCTGCGGTCGGGAGATCGTCTGCCGAATATCGGTGATATCATGTACAAGGATTATGCTTCTGGTCATGAGCAGAATATGTATGGAGAGCTGATGGAAACAATAATCAGTGGTGAATGCCGGAGGTTCCCCGAGCTTCGATACAAAGACAAATACCTTTCGGTGACCATCGCTCCCTTTCCGCACGGTGCCATTATAGTTTCGGAAGACATTACTGATAAGAAGAAAGCCGAAGAAGATCGACTGCAGCTGATTGATCACCTCAAACATGCACTGGATGAAGTCGAGACGTTGCGCGGCCTCATCCCAATATGTGCCCACTGTAAGAGAATTCGGGATGTGGAAGGTTTGTGGCACGGTATCGAGTCGTATATCAGCCGCCACAGTATGGTGGATTTCAGCCACACCATGTGCCCGGAGTGCTCCGAAGTCTTCTACCCCGAACTGGTGAATCTTCAGAGAAAACGCGGTATGCTCAAAAACGGGCATTCCTGCACCCCGAAAACCCCTCCTGTCCCGTGATCTTTAAGCAACCTTTCTGGTACTCCCTACCGCTGTTCCCATCCCAGGAAGCCATAGGTGTCGCTTCTTTGCTTCGGCTCACTCAGCACGAGCAAAGGCAGCGATGTGCTTTGATTGAATCGGCATGAACGGTGAGGAAAACGTTTTACTCCGATTCTACTCAGCTTAGCACAAATAGGGGACAGGTGCCGTGTTTCAGTTTACCCGGCGTTAGCAGATATGAGGGTTTCTCACGATGATGGTGTGAGCGTGGCGGGATTCTGGAGATCAGTTTTTGCGGCCCGGGCGTGGTTTTCATTGATTGCTTCTGCAAAAAAAATGCGGAGCGCTGTGAGCGCCCCGCATTTCTCTTCCATCTGTAAGAAACACTATGCCTGTGACTCGGCCAGGAGTTTGAGCATTTTGAGTTTTGCATCCACTCCCTTCTGAGCCTTACCAAGCAGCATCTCCGATGCCTCGGGTTTGGAGCGCTGGAGAATCTTGTACCTGTTCTCCCGAAGCGCGTAATCCGAAACAGACATCGTAGGTTCCTTGCTGTCCAGTGTCAAGGGGTTCTTGCCCTGAACCGTCAGATCCGGGTTGTACCGGTAGAGCGGCCAGTGACCCGATGCCACCGCGTTTTTCTGTTCCTGATAGCCCTCTATCATGTCGATACCATGGGCGATACAATGCGCATAGCAGAGAACCAGCGAAGGACCATCGTATGCTTCGGCCTCCATGATTGCTTTGACGGCCTGGTTCTGGTTTGCACCCATTGCAATGCGTGCAACGTAGATGTAGCCGTAGCTCATCGCCATCATGGCAAGGTCCTTCTTGAACGTTGGCTTACCGCTGGCAGCGAACTTGGCAACTGCCCCCATCGGGGTTGCCTTGGAGGACTGTCCACCGGTGTTGGAGTACACTTCGGTATCCATAACAAGAATATTGACGTTCTTGCCGGATGCCAACACGTGGTCAACTCCACCATATCCGATATCGTAGGCCCAGCCGTCACCACCGAATGCCCAGACAGACTTGCTGGCCAGGTAATCGGCAAGCGTCGACATTTCGCCGCATCGCTCACACTTACAGTCCGCGAGCTTCGCTTTCAGCGCATCGATTCGCTTGAGCTGCTCTTCTTTGGCTGCAGGAGTGTTTTGCTCGGCTTTTAGGATCTCTCCGAGCATTTCTTTAACTCCAGAATCGCAGGAGCCGTCAGCAACGATCTGCTGGGCAAGCATACTGGCCCGATCGGTGAAAGTATCGATCGTAGCGCGCATACCAAATGCGATTTCAGCCGAATCTTCGAACAGCGAGTTGTTCCATGCCGGACCGCGGCCATCGGCGCGGTAGGTGTATGGCGTTGTCGGAAGGTTTCCGCCGTAAATCGAAGAGCAACCGGTTGCATTTGAAATAACCGAGCGGTGACCGAAAAGCTGAGTGACCAGCTTGATGTACGAGGTTTCACCACAACCGGCACACGCGCTGGAGAATTCAAAGAGCGGCTTGATGAACTGGCTGCCCTTGACAGTCTCTGGCTTGTAGAGCTTGGGATCTGTCTCTGGAAGTGATGACCAGAAGTCCCAGTTCTCGGCTTCGGGCTCACGCAAAGGCACCTGCGGCATCATGGTGAGGGCGTCGGGTTTGCCTTCGCGACCGGTTGCCGGGCATTCCTGCGCGCAGGCGCCACAGCCGGTACAGTCTTCCGGGGCTACCTGAAGCGTGTATTTCAGACCGGCCAGTTCCTTGCCTTTGGCGTCGGTCGACTTGAATGTCTTCGGCGCATTCTCCAGATACTTGGCTTCGTATGCCTTCGGGCGAATAGTCGCATGCGGACAAATCAGAGCACATCGGTGACACTGTATGCATGCTTCGGGGTTCCAGACGGGTATGTTCACCGCGATATTACGCTTTTCGTACTGGGTCGTTCCTGTCGGCCAGATACCATCTGCCGGCATTTTCGAGACCGGCACCTGGTCACCTTCCTGCTTGAGCAGGGAAGCGATAACATCCTGAACGAACTCAGGAGCGGCTTCTGGGACAGGTTTGATCGATTCGATCGGATTGTCGCTGGAGCCCGGATATTTGACTTCCTGAATGGCAGCGCTGGCTTTGTCGACAGCGTTGTTGTTCATCTCGACGATCTTCTCGCCCTTCTTTCCATAGGTCTTCTGGATCGCGCCCTTGATCGACTCGATAGCCTTGGACTGGTCCATGACCTGGGAAATGCTGAAAAACGCAGTCTGCATGATCACGTTGATTCTACCACCGAGACCTAACGATTGCGCGATTTCCAGAGCATTGATTACGTAGAACTTGGCTTTCTTCTCGATAATCCGCTTCTGGACTCTGCCTGGAATCTGTGCCCAGACGCTGTCCTTATCGTAAGGAGTCGTCAGCAGGAACGTTCCGCCTTCTTCGAGGTTTTTCAGGATGTCGTACTTTTCCAGAAAGGAGAAGTTATGACAGGCGATGAAGTTGGCATTGCTGATCAGGTACGGGCGACGGATCGGCTTGGGGCCGAAACGAAGATGAGAAACCGTGATGGCACCGGCTTTCTTCGAGTCGTACACGAAGTAACCCTGCGCATAGTTGTCGGTTTCGCCGCCAATGATCTTGATCGAGTTCTTGTTGGCGCCAACTGTACCATCTGATCCCAGACCGTAAAACATGGCCCGAAATGTCTGAGGGTCCTCGACACTGAAGGAAGGATCGAAAGCGATTGAATTCTGCGTGACATCGTCGTTCGGACCGACAATCCAGTTGCTTTTAGGGGAAGACTTCCCGAGCTCATCGAAAACACCCTTTGCCATGGCTGGAGTGAATTCATAAGAACCCAGTCCGTAGCGCCCGCCGATCACGGTTGGGTAGTCTTTGAATGGGGCCTTGCCTGCGGCCATCATCTCGCCTATCGCTGTCCGCACATCTTCGTAGAGAGGCTCGCCGAGGCTGCCCGGCTCTTTGGTGCGGTCGAGGACGGCAATGCCCTTGACGGTTGACGGAAGCGCGGAGACGAATGCTGACGCATCGAACGGACGATAGAGGCGAACCTTGATGACGCCGAGTTTTTCACCCTTGGAATTGAGGTGCTCGACAGTCTCGTCGACCGTTTCTCCACCGCAACCCATAATTACAATTACCTTTTCGGCATCCGGAGCACCGACATAATCGAACAAATGGTACTGACGGCCGGTCAGCTTCGCAAATGCATCCATGTGCTTTTGTACGATTTCCGGAGTTGCAAGATAGTACTTGTTCACCGTTTCACGACCGGTAAAATAAACATCAGGATTCTGCGATGTACCGCGGAGAGAAGGATGGTCCGGGCTCATGCCACGTTTCCGATGTTCTTCGACATATTTAAGGTCGAGCATCGAACGCATGTCGTCGTAGGTAAGCTCCTCGATCTTCTGAACTTCATGGGAAACCCGGAAACCTTCGTAGAAGTGTACAAACGGTATTCTGGATTCGATCGTGGCAGCCTGGGAGATAAGAGCAAAGTCCATGGCCTGCTGCACGCTGGCAGAACAGAGAAGACCGAAACCGGTCTGCCGTACAGACATGACATCACTGTGATCGCCGAAAATCGACAGCGCCTGAGCGGCAATCGACCGGGATGTTACGTGGAACACGGTGGGAAGCAGTTCGCCGGCGATTTTGTACATGTTTGGGATCATCAGAAGCAATCCCTGGGATGCGGTGAACGTGGTTGTCAAAGCACCAGCTGCGAGCGCGCCGTGAACCGCACCGGAAGCGCCGGCTTCAGATTGAAGCTCCGAAACGCTGGGGATAGTTCCCCAAATATTCGTCTGTCCCTGCGCCGATTTTTCATCGGACATTTCTCCAAGTCCCGATGAAGGCGTAATGGGATAGATCGCGATGACTTCATTTGTAGCATGTGCTACATGCACACAGGCCGAGTTACCATCATGTGGCACCATCTTTCGAGCCATGCAATTCTCCTGTTGGAATTAGTTGTGTAACGGATGAGAGAGCCCTGAGTTCTGGTCAGAATAGGTAAACAAAGCAAAATACGACGTGGCAGCCGAGGGCACAAATGGCACCGGGCGGGTATTCTGGCCAAAATGCAGAGGGAATAAAACAAGGCAAAGCCATGCCCGGGAAACCCTCGAGAAATCGGGGCTTTCCCGGGAAGCCATTTCCGGCTGGTGAGTGCGTGAATTCCGGTTATCAGTGTCCGATTATTGCAGCCACATGGAATTATGCAGTGGTTTCACCCGGAATTTCGGTCTGGGTCGACTCTTGGGACGGATTTGCCTTTCGAGCCAGTCTGTCGACCCAGAGAATCAACCCAAAGCCTGTTACCATAAATACGAGGGCAAGAACCTTCATCGTATCCATACTCTCCATCGATGGGAGATAGGGCCTGACTGCCACCAGTTTTTCTTTCCCGCTGGACACGGTTTCATAGATGGCGTGCTGGAAGGGAAAAATGGCCCAGAGAGAAGCGATCAGAAGGCCATTCATCGCCATCGTGGTTCGCTTTGGCCACCGATTCATTACGAACGACAAAACCCGCGCGAATGTGACCAGTCCCGCCAGTGCTCCGAGTGCAAATGGCAGAATCATGGTAAAGACGTTCTGCACAAACGGCACCCCATTTGAGAAGGTTACGGCTTCCCATACTACATCATACTTGTGTAAGAGCAGAAGAATAAAAGAGCCGGATATTCCCGGTAGAATCCATGCACAGATTGCAAGTGCACCGCTGACGGCCAGAAACCAGGGGGCATCGGGGGTACTTGCACGAACACTGGCGACCACCACACTGCCTATGGCAAGTCCGCCTGCGTAGGCCAGAATGCCTTTGAGTCCAGGTTTTCCGCTCTGACGAGCAAGGAGAATAATACTGCCCAGGATAACCCCGAAAAACAGCCCTAGCAGGGGCTCCGGATGGCTCCGCAAAAGACTGGGAAGCGGGATGACTTTGGTGAACATGAGAATACCAAGCAATTGCCCGGAAAAAAGCATCAAGAGGAACTTCCAGTGCACCCGCTCGAAAAAAGCCTGTAGCCGAAATCTGATCAACAGTCCGATAGATGTCATGTCGACCGAATGAATCGCATCGACCATTCGACCCAGGACGCCGGTTATCAAAGCGATTGTTCCGCCCGAAACCCCGGGGATAGCCTCGGCTACTCCCATTCCCATTCCCCGCCAGAGAAGCCCCGGAAACTCTCGCCATTTAGCTCCGCCGTTCTGATTCTCAAGTACTTTCGGCTCGTCGTTCTTGGACATGTTCTTTTCTACTCCCATCCATTTTGCCCAATCAGAGGTACAAACGAGACCTGACCTGCCTCATATCGAGTCAACCCAGCCTCAGTTTTTTCGTATAATTCAAGCTGTTGCGACTTACGGTCACCTGTCGGTATGATCATCCTTCCACCAACTGCCAGTTGTTTGGCCATGGTTTCCGGAACGGCCGGAGCCCCCGCGGTCACTATTATGCGGTCAAACGGTGCGTGTTGAATCCACCCCCGAGTACCGTCACCAACCTTGAATGCTATATTCATGAAACCCATTTCCCGGAGTCTTTTCCGGGAAACGTCGGCAAGTTCCCGATGACGTTCAATTGAGTAAACCCGACGCGAAAACTGGGCCAGTATTGCCGTCTGGAATCCGGATCCGGTGCCGATTTCCAGTATTTTATCATCTCGACCAAGCTGGAGAAGCTCGGTCATGAGGGCCACGACAAAAGGCTGGGAAATCGTCTGCCCGAGCCCGATCGGAAGAGCATTGTCATCGTAGGCTTGCGGATACAATGCCTGATCGACAAATCGATGTCGAGGTACTTTCATGAATGCCTCGAGGACACGCTCGTCCGAAATCCCTTTACCCCGAAGCGTCTTTGCAAGCCTCTGCGCTGCAATCTGCCATTTCATGTCCGTGTAGTACATGTACCCGTTTTCGCCTCTTTTTTTTGAATAGCCGCCGATGCCTACGGTAAGACCGTAACACTTTTATAGGTTTTTATTATTGGCTGTCGGCTGTGCCGGAAATCGGTTGTTTCTCTGAAGACAAGTGGAAATCACGGCTCGAATCCAGCGAATCGTATCCGAACCATGTGAAATATGACTTCCGCTCAGTGAGTCTTTTGAATATACTGTCTGGACCGGAACGAATCTGACCGCGTATCCAAGTGCTGCGGCCTGTATGATCGCTTCTGTTTCGAGTTCAAACCGGTCGTAACGGAGATTGGACTCGGAAAGAAAGCGTGTGCTGTATGCGCGATATCCACATTGGCTGTCGTAAATCCTCTGACCGGTAAGTGCCCACAAGATGCCCGAGGTCAGTGCATTAGAAACGATACGCGCTGCAGGCATGGTCCCCGGTCGCTTGCTGCGGCGACCGATAATAATGCCGGCCTCTTCATGTTTTCGGATTTCATCGGAAAAGGCCGCCAGGTCTCCGGGTACATGCTGTCCATCTGCATCCATGGAGATGATCCATTGAGCACCTCTGTGGATAAGGAAATCAAATCCGGTCCGAAGAGCTGCGCCTTTGCCCTTGTTTACTGAATGTGTTATGCATTCTACCGAGAAGTCGGAGCAGATTTCTCCGGTGCTGTCTTTTGAGCCGTCATCTACCACACATACGTACTCGGGGCCCGTGTATTTGAGCAATGCGGGAAGAAAATCAGCGAGGGTGTGCGCGGCTTTGTATGATGGAATCAGAATGCGGGTGGAGTCATGGATCGCACGGTGAGAGCGGGTCATCGGGTCAGGGCCTCCTGAAGCCGGGATGTAATTGATTCGGCATCATGACCTTTATCAGCGAGTATGGGTTCATCGAAGTGAACCGTTACTGTTGCAAACGGCTTTGGGATTTCGAACCGGTCCCAGGAATTGAGCCGCCAGGCCGATGACGGCACAGCATGGACAGGAACCAAGGGTGCGCATGAAAGGCGGGCAATCTGAGCTGCTCCCTGCTTTGCTTCCCGAGCCGGTCCCCGAGGTCCATCCGGTACCACTGCAATGTTCCGCTCTTTTCTGAGAGCGGCAACGCACCCGCGAAGCGCACCGATTCCACCACGGCTCGAAGAGCCTCGTATAGCATCGTTGCCCCACTTGCGGGCGATCTCTGTAGCGATATCACCATCACGACTGGCCGACACAACGGTCAAAATATTGCAATCGCGAAATCCATGGGCAAACTGAAGGATCTGGGAATGCCAGAAACAGAAAATCCTACCCCCAACCGGATGCTTCAGGGGGTTATTCAGTTGATTTCCCGTGAACCGGTATCGCCAGGTGGTACCGAGTACCGAAAGGAGTGCCCAGATGGGAAGGGCACGAAACGAAGAAGATGTCATAAGCTCAAAATATGAAAAAACCCGTTGCGCAGTACAATGCACAACGGGTTATCTATATTGGCACTCCCGAGGGGAATCGAACCCCTGCTGCAAGAATGAAAATCTTGAGTCCTAACCACTAGACGACGGGAGCGGATGTCGCCGATTGGAATCTTCAAATATAATTAAAAAGAGCATGGGTAAGCAAGAAAATCACAGAAAAAAGATGCAATTATTATGCATGTATGCATGCGACCATGTGTTCGCCACCTTTATCGACCAATGGAGGAGTCGCCTCCAGGCACGATGCAGTTCGCCGGGGGCACCGCGGGTAGAATGGGCACCCCGTACCATTCTGTCCGAGCGCCTTTTCTTCGTCCGTGGCTTCCATCCGGGAGCCTCGCCTCTTTCCT
>JBEPYC010000076.1:0-12419 GCA_041641555.1 Chitinivibrionales bacterium
ACTGTTTTCGTATACGTTTAGGGGCTCACTACTGCATTTCGCAGCGTTCTACCTGCTTACGCTTCTATCGGTATTCTCGATCGGAATGGTCATCGCAAGCGTTGCAGCGAATGAACGAACTGCGGAGATCCTGGCCAACATGCTGTTTTTCGTACTGATATTTCTATCGGGCAGTACAATCCCCTTGGAGATTATGCCTGCTACTCTCCAGAAAGCCCTGGAGATTATACCATTGACACATGGTGTGAAACTTCTGAAGATATCCTCTCTCGGCCTCGATATGAGCACGGCCTACATTCATGTATTGGCATTATCGGGCATTACGGTAGCAGGCGCAGTAGTCGCAGCTTTTACGTTTAAGTGGGAGTAAGGCAAGCAGATCATTGGGGCGGAGGGCACGGGACAGACCTTAGCTTGCCGCCGTTACACCAGGAGTCTCCTTATGTTTGGTCCGAATCCTGCACAGAAACACCCGATGGAAGGGTTCGAGCAGGTCGTATTTTTGAAAAACGTCGTAACCAACCCCCAGATTGTTGTCGGGGAGTATACCTACTACGATGATCCGGTGGATTCAGGGAATTTCGAGAGAAATGTCCTTTACCTTTATCCGTTCATGAAAGACCGGCTCATTATTGGAAAATTCTGTGCCATTGCGCGGAACGTGCAATTTGTCATGAATGGCGCCAATCACAAGATGAAAAGCTTTTCAACCTATCCATTCCAGATTTTTGGCAATGGGTGGGAGAAAGTCATGCCCGGTGATGAGGATCTTCCGTTCAAGGGGGACACGGTGATTGGCAATGACGTCTGGATCGGATACGATTCGCTTCTTATGCCCGGCGTACACGTTGGCAACGGAGCTATAATCGCGGCAAAATCGGTTGTCGTAAAGGATGTGGAGCCGTATGCTGTTGTGGGCGGGAATCCGGCACAGGAGATCCGTCGAAGATTCAAACCGGAGATTATCGAGGTACTTCAGAGAATACGCTGGTGGGACTGGCCGAAAGAAAAGATCACGAAACACCTCGATGTTCTTACGTCACTGGATGAAGAGAACCTTCTGAAACTTGAAAAGGATTGTTCCGGTTCCATCCGGGAAGACCGGTAGGTTCCGGTGATAGCTTTTAGCATGTCGGAAAGGACGAAGACAGTATGATCTCCTATGTGAAATTCAGCCTCTTGTTTTTCGTGATTCATCTTGTCTGCTACATCATTGCCGGTGTGATCGATATGCAACTGGCAAAAAGCCTCTACGAAGGAAAAGATCGCCTGTACCGGGCGTTTTTCAGAAATATGGAGGACAAGCAGGAGAGCAACAGAATCGGCATGCTCCTGATACCATCACAGTTTGTGAGGGGTATTCTGATGTCGGTGGTACTCTACCCTGTCCTGCCGTACTTACGGGAGCTTTCGTGGGGTATTCAGTTTCTGTTCATGGGTGGTCTTATGTTTGTCTATGCGGATTTTTCGAGCGCGATACCGTTTTCAAACACGATCGAAGGCCTGGTCTACCTGAAGAAGGATTTTGTCAAAAAACGAGTCTTCTGGACAATACAGCTCGAAGCGATTCTTTACAGTATCATGTTTGGAGCAGCATCTGCCTGGATTTTGATCTGAATTACCGGATAGCTATTGGCGCACCAGCCATTGCGAGAACACATATTCGGACCACACGAAAAACCCGGCAATAACAAAAAGTTTGACACGAAATGCTATTTGTGGTATATTTGTTAGTGAGCACTAACTAACGTGGGGCGTGCAATGCCGGATTATACTCCGAGACAAATTCAGATTATCGAAGCAGCGATCGATGTCATTGCTGCCGACGGCATTCAGAAGCTGACGATCAAAACTCTGGCGAAAGCTATCGGAGTGACTGAGCCGGCGCTGTACCGCCATTTCAAGAATAAACACGAGATTCTCGAGTCGGTGCTGCAGTATTTTGCCTGGCAGAGCAGAGAGCAGGTCTTGGCGATCCTCCAATCGAGCAAAAGCGCGGTCGAGAAAATCGGTGCGTTTCTGGACTATTATATCGAGACGTTCAGCGGTCGTCCGGCGCTGGCAGCGGTGATCTTTTCCGAAGGAATCTTCCAGAGTGACCGTCACTTGGCGGATACCGTACTCGGTTTGATGGACCAGTCGCAACGAATGATGCTTGAAGTTGTCAGTTCGAACGACCCGGACAACGATATCCGCACCGATATCGCACCAGCACAGCTGGTAACAATCATTCTCGGATCGCTGCGGTTTCTGGTAAACAAGTGGCACCTGGGAGGACAGGGATTCGACCTGCGCCACGAAGGAGCCCTGATGTGGGAATCGGTGCGGCAGCTGATAGTAAATCAAAACCCAAAAAAAGAATAATCATCCCTTTTTTTGCTAACACAAGTTAGTGAACGATCACTCACAGGAGCAGAAATGTTCGAAAAGATTGTAACCCGGGTTTCACGATCCCCTTGGATCGTCGTGGTATGCATCCTGATAGTATCCGCCGCTTTTTTCGCCACGGTGATACGTCATTCGAGGATGGAGACCGATCTGGACAAGTACATGCCTCAGGACCATCCTGCCTTTATCTACAGCGACAAGGCCGAAGAGTGGTTCAACATAAAGGACGGAATCATTATTGCCATCGAGGCTCAGGGTGGTATCTACACGGAATCGACCCTGACAAAAATCCGCGATCTGACGGTCGAGCTGCAAGACCGCCCCGAGATCCAGCCAGGCGATGTGACCTCTCTCTCTACGGCTGATAATATTGTCGCCAGTGAGGGTGGGCTCGATGTCCAGCCGTTTTTCACCACGGTACCGTCGGACACTCAACAGCTGATGCGTCTGCGCGAAACGGTGGAAAACAATGAAATGGTTCACGGACGCCTGGTATCCGAAGACGGCACGGTCGCGCTGGTTATCGCACGTATTGGGGATGATGTTTTCTCGCAGCAATTTTACCGTGATATCCGCAGTATGGCCCGGCGGTATGCGGATCCGGAGGAATTGCACATAGCGGGACGTCCGATCGTTGAAGGAACCATGGCATTGCTGGCGCCACGAGACATGAAGAAAATGGTTCCAGTAGTGGTGATTGTCATTTTTATCGTGCTGCTGCTGGTGCTGCACAGTTTTCTATCGACTATTGCCACCCTGCTGGTGGTTGTGCTGAGCACAGTATGGACCTTCGGCCTTATGGCTGCCCTTGGTGTACCAGTCTACGCCGTGTCGACGATGATTCCTGTGATGTTAATTGCCATCGGAGTAGCTGATGGTATTCACCTGTACAACAACCTCCGGTTGTATCTGACTACCCACCCCGGCGCTACGAGGGGGGAGGCGGTAGCTGCGATGCTGCGGGAGATGTGGAAGCCGGTACTGATGACTTCCGTGACGACGGCGGTAGGCTTTGCGGCCCTGCTTACAACGAGCGTCTACCCTATCAAATATTTCGGGTTGTTTACCGGTTTCGGGGTGATAGCGGCAATGCTTTTGTCACTGACACTCATCCCGGCGGTGATCATGCTTACCGGGCTGCCCAAGGTCCCACCGCATGCCGCCGGAAATGCCGTCACTTCCGGAAGCCGCTTTGCAGGCAGGTATGCCCGGGTAATGGCCAGATGGAAATATGCGACCATCCTTATCACGGTACTGCTGATCGCCGGTTCGATCCTTGGAATCAGCAAGGTGTGGATAAACTCCAGTTTCCTCGACAAGTTCGAAAAAGACTCCGATATCGTTCGCACCGATGCATTCATCAACCGCCATTTCGGGGGCACATCGACCTTGAACGTGGTGCTTGAATCCGATAATCCACATGCATTCAAACATCCGGCTGTACTGCATATTGTCGACAGCATGCAGAGCCGGGCAGAAGGCCTTACGGGAGTCGGCAGTTCGTTTTCCATTATTGACTATGTCAAAAGAATGAACAAAGTGATGCACGCCGACAGCGCAGTATACGAAACAATTCCCCGATCACGTGAGTTGATCGCTCAGTATATCCTGCTGTACGAAATGTCGGGCGATCCCGAAAATCTCCTGCAACTGGTCGACTACGAGTACCGCAAAGCCAATGTCACGCTGCAGCTCAAGGGCGATGATTCCAGAACGATCAACCGGGCAATAGCGGCTGTAAGCGAGTTTGCCGCACCACTGGAGGAACATGAGATAAGCATGCGCTTTGCCGGTTCAGGGTATAAAAGTCTGGTGTTTAGCGACCTGATCCTCTACGGTCAGGTGTCAAGTCTTGCCGTTTCTCTGGTAATGGTGACCGTGCTAATCGGGGCTATGTTCAGGAGCGCCGCCCTGGGCCTGATCGGCGCAGTACCGATCGCGGCGACCGGCCTTATCAGTTTCGGTATCATGGGTCTTACCAATATCGCGCTCAGTACGACCACGGCGCTGCTCTCGAGTATCGCAATCGGCATCGGTATCGACTATGCCATCCACTTTATCGACCGCTTCCGTCACTACCGTATGCAGACAAGTGATATCGACATGGTATCCGAGCGGACCATGAACAGCACCGGGCGGGCCATTCTTTTCAATGCGGTGGTGGTGGTCGCCGGGTTTCTCGTGCTGCTGTTTTCGGTTTTCCCGCCTAACCGGATATTGGGGATGCTGGTCTCGCTGAACATGACCCTGACATTTCTGGCAACAGTCACGGTAATGTACCTGCTGCTCCGCTCTCAGGCGGCACGGATATGGCCAAAGGAGCGTGCACAATGAAACGGATGCATCTGGCTGCGATTCTATTTTGGGTGGCAGTGCCCACGGTCCTTTGCCTGGGCTCTTCCGCCGCGAGGCCTTCGACCGTCTCCCTGCCGGGGTACCGGAATGGCACGAGGGCTGAGAGACACGTCGGAGTATGCATCGATACTGCCGGGCTGGCACTGGTTCTCTACAGTTCGCCTTCGGAAAAACAGATGGTGGAAACCCAGTGTGACACGATCGATGCACGTGGCTACACGGACCGGACAATAACCCGCTACTATGTGCTGAACAAATCTCGAGCGCCATTGCCTTCGGTCGTGCTTGCTCACATGCTCAAACGCACATCCCGAAAGAACCCGGATGCGATCTATTGTATCGATCGCGACCGGCAGCTTCCCCGCGCCTGGCATTTCGATGGATCGAAGGCGTGTGCCCTGCTGCTCGACACGACAGGCACAATTTTACTGAATGCGGAGTTGCCGCTGGATACACCAGACAGGCAGCGGCTGCACTCAATTCTCGAACCTGATCCATAACAATTAATTGTGAGAGGAGTATACCATGAAAATCGTCAACCTTCCCACCGCACCCGAAGCACCGAACGCCCACGGCGTGGCTGTTCGCAAACTCTACGATACCGAGCATGCGCAGACCATGCACATAACCCTGAAACCAGGAGAAGCGCTCAAACGCCATATCACACCCGTCGATGTCTTCTTTTATGTGCTTCAGGGAGAAGGGGTTGTCGAGATCGGAGAAGAGAAACAGACGGTCGGTCCGGATACGCTTATCGACAGCCCTGCGCGAATCCCCCATTGCTGCTATAACCAAAGCGATAGCGATCTGCGCGTGCTGGTAGTGAAGGTGCCACGACCCACCCAGAAAACCCGGGTATTATAGCATACATACTGAACAAGAGAACGGGAGGTACGTCATGAAATGCGTGTACAACGTTACGAGTTTTGTCGTGATTCTGACAACGGTTTGTGCCGGCGAGCAGATGCCGGACGGATTGGCTGTCATGCAGAAGGTGTATAACCGGGCGGCCGGCAAAGACATGCAGGCGGATTTGACCATGACCCTGCGCAACTCCCGTGGCGCCACCCGCATGCGCTCGATCAAGCAGTTTCGCAAAACGGCCCGGGAAGTCGAGAAAAAACTGATGTTCTTTCTGAAACCGGCGGATGTGCGTAACACAGCGTTCATGAACTGGAGCTATACCGAGCCGGGCAGAAACGATGACCAGTGGATCTACCTGCCGGCACTCAAACGGATAAAACGGATATCTTCATCGGGCAGAAGCGACTACTTCATGGGTTCGGACTTTACCTATGATGATCTGGGCGACCGCCACCCCTCAGAGGACACACATACAGTGACGGGGACCGAAATTGTCGATGGCCAAAAATGTCTGATTGTGAAAAGTATGCCGCGGGAAGAGGGCTACCTGTATTCCCGAACGGTAACATGGGTAATCGATGGGGTGTGGATCGGTCTGAAAAAAGATTTTTACGATACAGAAGGGAATTTGCTCAAAACCCTGCGCGTGAAAGAATACCGGGAAGTCGACGGGTACTGGACAGTCACGCAGACCGAAATGCACAATGTCCAACGCGATCATACGACACGGATGGAACTGTCGGATATCGACTACGATACCGGTCTCAAAGATGACTTGTTCAGCGAACGGGCCATGCAGAGGGGGCTGCGATGAACGGCGGGATAATTGTGGTCGCTGTGCTTGCGGTAGTATCGGGGTCCCTTCCGGTAGCGGCCCAGGATGGGCCGCAGTGGTCAGGGTACGTCAGAAACTATACCGGGATACTTGCCAGAGAGAGTATGGATTTTTCGATTATTCAGAACACCGTGAATCTTTCGCTGGTGCACCGTAAACCCAGGGTCGGATTCACGCTCAACCCCTGGATGTATCAGTATCCTGGGCGAGGACTCGAAATCGGCCTCCGGGAAGCCTACCTCGATGTGTTTCTGGGGCAATTGGATCTGCGGATCGGAAAACAGCAGATCATATGGGGTAAAGGTGAGGGAGTTTTCATTACCGATATCGTGTCGCCCAAAGATATGCGCGAGTTTCTTCTGCCCGATTTCGAGGAGATTCGCATAGGCGTGAATGCCCTGAAAGCCGGATATTTTCGGGGGAGTCACAACCTGGAACTGGTGTGGCTGCCGCAATTTGTGCCAACCAATATGCCGGAACCGGGATCGATCTGGCGAAGAGAACCGTCGCTGCCGGTAGAACCGGTTATCGACTCCTCGGACCGAGACATTCCACTCCGTGCGGACAATGGTGAGGTGTTCGGCAAATACTCCCTGATGAGTCCTGCGATCGATCTGGAGATTATCGGCGGATATATGTGGGATGATGATCCGACAATGCACTTGCAGCGGGTGGTAAACCCACAAACCGGCAGGCTTTCTTCAATCACGCTCAGCCCCCGTCACCATCGATTGACCGTTGGCGGCGCAGCGTTCAGTACGCTTCTGGGCAATGTGGTTGTGCGGGGCGAAGCAGCCGGGTATCGCGGCAAGCGTTTCCCGACCCGGGGTCGTTCCGATCCCGATGGTGTTGTCGAAAAAGATTACATCAACTATCTGATTGGTGCCGATTACACGCTGAGTGGCACGAGACTGAGTACGCAGTTTATCCAGCGAGTCATCCTCGAGTACGAAAGTGTGCTTGCAGAGCGGCAATTCGAGAACATGGCGACAGTTTTGATCAACAGGAAGTTTCTGCGCGAAACGCTGATGCTCGAGGTCTTTGCGTATGTGGGCCTCGAAGAACCGGACGCACTGGTGCGCCCGCGCGTGCGCTATGACCTGGCCGATGGCTTCGAGGTGCAGCTGGGGGCCAACGTGTTTCTGGGAGAGGACGGGCGTTTCGGCGCATTCGACTCTAACGATATGGTCTATATGAAAACGCAGTTCAGTTTCTGACACCAGACATACAGGTACCAGCATTGTGCACGGAAATTCATATCTCGCCAGCCCCGGGGGACCGGCTGCTATGTACCGGTCAAAAGGTCAATCACTACCCCTGGCTTGCGGCCAGGGCTTCTACATCGGCGAATGTCTCAAAGTAGCGCTTTGCATAGCAGAATAATCCATCGATGTCATCGCGCAGCGTCTCAAAACCCACTAACTTGACACGCTCTCGTTTGCCCTTGATCTTTTTGAGGAAATGGCAGATCGCCTTGGGTTCGGCCAGAGAGAGTTCCTTGAAATTGATGGCAATCGATCCGTGGTTCTCGGCGAGATAGGTTTGGAGTTGTTTCCTGAACTTACGCGCGGTCATCTTGTCGAATGCTCCGCCGAGATCTATCACCAGCGGGTGGGCCACTGATTGACGCACACGCGGGCGGACCGTGAGCGGTGCTTCTCCGTGAATCGTAAACGGGTGGAGCAGAGTTGCCGGTACGCGGTATTCCATGCGCTGCATTTTTACTTGAGTGTAATACCTGTCGCGACCAAGCTTCATGTTCTCAACATACGCGAATAGCGGAACAATCAGGGTTTGAAGAGCGGTTTTCAATCCTCCCCTGCCGCATTCGGCCGCAACGGACTTCTGCGTCTCCCTGGTTTTCCGGGCAATGGCCGGGGCCGGTGCTTTCCTGATAGCTGTCGGGAATATCGGGAGAGCATCAATACAGCTTCTGCGGTATTGTTCGGCTCGTCTGGTAAGGATCGGGTCAGTCGAGTCTTTGTACCGCAGGTATCCAGCGAGCTGTTTTTCAATAAACCGAACCGCTGACGGTCCCAGTTCCCGGTATTCTTCCTCATAGAACTCGAGTATCAGCTTTTCCATTGCCGCCTTGCTGATCGATGGATGCTCGAATACGAGGTGGAAGCCGTCCCAGTTCTTGTGGGGCGTATCAAGTAACCGCCCCGTGTTCTTGAAACGTTCGAAAAGCGGCGTCCCGCAGGCCGGTGTAAGAATAAGGATCTGGCTTAGACTTGGGTTCAGGGAAACCAGGTACTTGAAGTCTTCCCAGATATTGCTTTCGGTATGAAAATCATGACCAATAATAAGCGAGGCGAGTGTATTGATTCCGCGACTGTGAAGCGACTCGAGAATCTCCTTGACATCGAGACCCTGCAGTTTGCCGTAATCGGCATGTTTTGACTCGACTCCAATCCAGATGACCTCTATCCCCATCCTGACCAGGTCATCGGGATCCCAGAGGGAAATCGAATAGGCACTGGCAAAGCAGGAAATGCGCGCGGGTGCAGCGCCTTCCTCTTTGATACAATCGAGGTACTCGGTAGCGCGTTCCTTCTGCATGAGAAAGTCTTCTTCAATGATGCCGATCGGCAGGTCCTGACTGCCAAGGGCACCATGCACTCGCTTTATTTCGCGAAAGAGGTCGGTACCGGTTTTCAACAGAGGTATGTGCTGCTGCTTGTGGTAATGAGATGTCGCGCAGAATTCGCATCCGTGCGGACAACCCAGACCCGCCAAAACCACTGCTCCCTTTCTGAGCGGGAACCCGGCAATACTGGCCGAAGTGGAGTACACCACATGTTGCGTAGGCTCATCGTTGTGTGATTCCTCAAGAAGCCGCCGCATATACCCGACCCCTTCTTCCCTGCATACATGATCCGCGAGCGTATCACACTCCGGAAGCATGGTACCATACCCGCCCAGAACAATCTTTGATTCGGGTGAAAGCTCTCGGACGAGGCTACACATTTTCTTCATCTTGTCTGATGTGGCAATCACAAAGCTTATGCCGACAAAATCGTAGCCTTTCTTCAGCTCTTTCTGGAACTGTTTCATGGTTGGATATTGCAGCACGACGGTGGGCGTAGCGATGTTTTTGGCTATATACTCCAGCCCATACGATATATAGGTCGATCGAAGACTGAAAACCCCCTGTGATCGGGTGACTTGTGCATGAAAAAGCTCAGGCAAAACATGACGAGTACAATCATCCGTGTCTTGTCCAAATGGACTGCATACGGTTGTTAACAATATTTTTCTCATTAGACCTCTCCTTGCGCGACAAGATAGAAGGCACGCCACACCTCTTGTTGCCTGTGGAAATTCGTTTCGCTGCGCCATTTTACCGGATCGATACTGGCCCAGCATCTCTGGCAGCCCACCCGCGAGCTACCACTGTTTCACATTCATTCTTGTTGCCAGGAGTGTATGTGTCAGAAGAAAAATTGCAAATAGCCTGTGCAATTGCAGGGGATTTGTCACATGAACTACGTCCAATAATACCGGATCATTGTACAGAAGGCAATATGTCGTGTAAAGAGGCAGGTATTCTTGTCGTTTGTGTTTGCCGAAACTCTGATAAAAACAAGGATGGAGCAGGTCAGAACCTGTACAGAGCGGGGGGCCAAAGCGCGCAACGATGTTACGGTCACGCCGGGATATAACAAAATTGACCCCACTGCAACAACAGTACGAAGAAACCGGGACGCGCACGGTATGTAATCGCCGGAGTAAGAATATTGAGCATCTGGATTATACTGCAGGAAAGCAACGACAACCCAGATGCTTCAGAATTTCATATCGAATTATAGTAGAAGGTTCAGGATGTAGTGCGGCTTAGAATACCCGGAGGGGATATGCCGCAGTGCTGGTGTTTACCAGCGATCCCGGCGCCCGCCACCACCAAAACCACCGCGGCTTCCGCGTTCGGTTCTGGGCTTGGCTTCATTGACAGTTAGTGAACGGCCATCGTTTTCCGTGCCATTCAATGCCGAAGCCGCTGCACTGGCCTCTTGGTCAGATCCCATTTCCACGAATCCAAACCCTTTTGATCGTCCAGTGTCTCGATCGGCAATAACCTGAGCTGATGATACCGTGCCGTAAGGCGAGAAAAGTTGTTGGAGCTCAGCGTCTCCGACACTATAGCTGAGATTGCCGACATAAAGCTTGTTGCCCACGAAGGACTCCTTAAAAGAAAAGTTCCTAAGAACCTGATCCGCTGGAATACCTTTCGCAGCCGGTGGTGTCTTAGTATCAGTAAAATATATCTCCAGCACCGACGTCTGTGGCTTTTTTTGCACCAGAAAAGAACAAAGTTCGGTGGTGAATCGCAGAAGTGGCCATATTCCGCTCTCTGGTGGCATTTTGCGGGTTCTGCCATATCTCCCAAGCCGATATTTCCGGCGTTCTGATCGATAATTTCAATGCGCACACCATTTCGCGTGCAGGCCAGATCACACTCGTGCGCCCTCAGATGCAATCACGGCGGCCCCCGTGGCAACGACTATCTGGGGATTGACCGGGACACAAACCTCGAGGCGGAGTTCGCGTTCCAGCAGCCATGTGACGGCCGGGTTACGCGCTCCCCCTCCTGCCAGATGAACGACCGGCGGGGGGCTCGGAAGCCTTTTGTACATGCCGCAGATTTTTCTAACGACGCTTTGGTGTACCGCCAAGGCAATGTCTTCGCGCCTTACCCCTTTGTTGATAAGGCCGATTACCTCGGATTCTGCGAAAACCGTACAGAGTGAACTTATGGTTGTCCCCGGCGTTCCCCTCCGTGCGGCATCTCCGAAATCCGACAGCTCAAAGCCAAGTTTTTCGGCCATGATCTCGATAAACCGGCCCGTACCCGCAGCGCAACGGTCATTCATTTCGAACTTGGCGACCTTGCCATACGCGTCAAGTTGCATGACCTTGAGATCTTGACCACCAATGTCGATAATGCTGCGTGTATCCGCGCTCCAATGACGCATCCCCCGTGCACAGGCTTTTATTTCAGTCACCGAAGGGATGTCCTCAATTTCAAGAAGGTTCCTCCCATAACCCGTTGCGGTCACCGGAGTGCCCCGGTACTTTGCGAGCAGACCGCGTGCGATATCCGCGGGACGGGAGGTAGCATCCACTACCTCCCATTGGGAAACGTGCCCATCTCTCAGCAGCACCGTCTTGATGGTTCTCGAACCGATGTCGATTCCAAGGCTCTGCATGTCAGTCTCTCAAACGTTCGATAAACGCCTCGATACGGGTCGTTATCTGCCCGGCGTCTTCCTGGCTGTAGTCGGTTTCAATGCGAATCGCCGGAATGCCGGCCTTCTCGAGTTCCGTTTCGACATCGAGTGACTCGATCAGGTAAGGAGAGCAGAAATTCAAACCATACAGCACTACCCCATCGGCGTTGTACTCCCTGGCCATCTCCTTGATGTGCATCAGGCGCTCGGTATTCGGTGTGAATATCGCGCAGTCTATCTCCAGATACCGATCGACGAGAGCATCCATGAGATCATCTTCACCTTTTCCCGATTCATCGACACGCCCCCTGCTTCCACGCTCTCCCACGCACGATTCTTCCCCGACAATAACGGCACCCAGGCTCTCGACAATCGACGGCACCTTCCAGTTCGGGACCGCCATCGGACACCCCGATATCAGGATACGCGCCGCACCCTTGTCTTTGACCCCTTCACTGGCTCCAATGCGAGCTTCGATTTCATCGCACACCTTGGTCACCGAATCGGTGAACCGCACGGGGTCATCGTAAAAGAACACCTGGTTGATAAGGAGGCTGTCAAGCCCGGATATGGGAGCGGGGTCTGCTGCCCGCAGACGAGCGAGGCGCTGTACGGCCTGCCTCTTTTTGTTGACCGTACCGATTGCCTTCCGAAGCCTTTCCGGGGTAATGGTGGTACCGCTCATCTCCTCGAGTTGTTCTTTCAGCTTCATGTATTCGGAACGAAGCAACGCCCTGCCTTCGACG
>JBEPYC010000077.1:0-12407 GCA_041641555.1 Chitinivibrionales bacterium
ATCGAAATGGAAAAAATCGACGGTTCCTCCATGGAGAAACTCCTCTCCGAACGGGGCCGGGTGCCTCTTCCCCTCATCGCAGCCATTGGTATTCAGGTATGCCGAGCACTCGAATTCATGCACAACCACGAGTATGTCGACGGTGGCCATCGATGTCGTGGCGTGCTTCATCGCGATCTCAAACCAGCCAACATACTGATCGATCAGAATGGAACAGTCAAACTCACCGATTTTGGTGTCGCTTCTTCGCCTTCCGCCGAAGGAAGTTCCGATTTCTTCGAGGGGTCTCTTCAATATGCCGCCCCCGAGTTTCTCAAAGAAGCACCCGCAGATCTTCGGTCGGACGTATTCTCGCTTGGTGCAGTGTTGTACGAGATGGCAACAGGAGAGAGGACGTTTCCTGCAAAAAACCCGAAACAACTGGTCCCAGACAGGTTAAGCAATTCATATACGCCACTGAAAGAGCACAAACTCTCTCTTCCCAAGAGCTTCCGAAGCATGGTCGAGCAATGCCTCGATGCAGATCCGGAGAAACGGCCAAACGATGCCAAAGCGGTGCGGAAGGTTCTTGAATCCATTCTTGTTAAATACGAAGAACGAGACCCTGAAACTCTTCTCAAGAAATGCCTGGCCGGGCGGCGATGTCCTCGGAAAAAGCACTCGGTTACTCCCTTGGTGACCGGAGCCGTGTCTGTTCTTCTTCTGGGTACTGGCATTCTTCTCTGGCACTTTGGTGGCAATGAAGTGGAGGAATCGCAAACCGCGCCGACCTTTCGAGTCTCAAACGCCGAAACAACTGAACTTCCCGTCTCACCCGAGATTGCACCGTCCTCCTCCAGCGAAGGGCAGAGGGGACGGAATCGACAGAATCAGACGAGTGCAGAATCCGGGACCAATGCGGCCAAACCACCCCGCATTTCTCGTCGGGAAGAGCCGCAGCAGAGATCGACACGCTCTCCCCGTTCGGTTCCGGCCTCATTCTCACGCACTCCTACGAAAAGAATCGAAGAGAAGAAATCCTATCTGCAGGAATTGATAGAAAAACATGGGACCGACAACCTCATTACCATAACGGAAAAGGAATTTCGAGCCGGAAACCTCGACAATGCGCTGAGAGTCATTGATTCAATGCCTGCTGAGATGCACAACAGCACGCGGGTAACACTCCTTGAGCTGCGCGCACTGAGACGGTACGGAGATTCGGACCGGCTGAGGCAGTTTTTTGCCAATGCAACATCGAACGATGCGGAGTTTTTGCTCGAAAAGGCCCGATATCTCTACGGAACCGGCAACCTGTCAGAGGCGCTGGGCACAGTCCAACGTGTTGCCCGTTCTTTTTCCGAGTTGGGAGATAAAGAATCGATCAACCGTTCCGCAGCCCTTCTCAAGGCCCGGATTTTAACCAGGTTATATAGAAACGATCAACAGGAAGCTACACGGAAAAAGGCTCTGGATGCCTGGTTCCAGGTGAAATTTCTCCTGCGAACAAACCAGAGTGATCCACAATTCGCCTATGCAAACGAACAGATTCGACATCTTAGTGAAACCACTGGCAACTAAAGCAGACAGGTTCGGTAGAGGATGGGGCATTTTGGTGTTTCTTGTTCTACTCAAAGGAACGTTTGCTTCATCTCTGGATACACTCTCGGGCACCTTACCTTCACGTCTTCCAAACAATGGACGCGCCTACCTTGTGGTGGCAGACATCATGGTTTCGCCCGGAGCCACTGTCACCATAGAACCCGGTGTTGCATTGCTCTTTCAGGATTTTACCGGTATAAATATCCACGGCGCACTGAATGCCGAAGGGACAGCCGATGCGCCAGTCGTATTCACGTCGGCTAACAACAGGGAGCACAACCCACACTCCACGATCCGGCCCGCGGCATACGATTGGAACGGTATCACAATTACCCAGTCCGGTGTGGGCAGTCACTTCTCGCATTGTATTATCGAGTATTCGCTCTTTGGGATCAATGCCCTCACCGAGCAGTTTATTCTAAAAGACTGTCGGTTTCGGAGTAACGGCCGTTCGGATTTAACGATCAAGGGTGAAGAGGTCGCAGTGAGCAAGGCACCGTTTTCACATGGTGAGATTCTGGACCCGTCCACTCCACCTCCACCTCCATCTCCGTCTCCTCAGCCTCCGCTCGGAACCCTCGACACAGTGCAGGTAGAACAACGAAGCCGACCCGAACAGCCGTCCCGGTCACCGGGGAAAATTGTTCTCAGATCGGCCTCTCTTTCTTTCCTCGTCGCAGGAACAGCTGTTGCCGCATGGAAAGGAACGGATTATCTGGAATCAAAACAGAGGTTCCAACGGTTAGACAATAGCACCGACCCTGACAACCTGCAGCGAGCGGATATCGCTCAAGCATGGGAAGATGCACGGAAAAAAAGAGACAACGACCTTCTGGCAGCGGCGGTTGCCGCGGGAGTTGCCGCCCTTGGGGCTTCCGGATTTATCATATCGTTTACTTTTTAATACTACCGGAGCGATGCAGTATGTTTAAGCAAATAATTACGATTCTTTTGGGCTGCATTCTTGTGGTGTCATGTACCGAAGAACAGAACCCCTATAAAGACACTGCGAAGATCGACCTTTCCCTCACCAGCCCCTCCGATGAAACGCTGAAGATTTTCTCGAGTTTTACCGTATCAGCGAACGTACTTCTACCTGGCGAAATTTCTGAAATCCGGGTCGGGGTCCCGAATAGCCGTTCGTGGTCGGGAAACGATACCGTTCTTACCGCCAAAGCATTTGAAGGGGGAGCATTCTCACTTCCTGTTTCTGTTTCGGACACAGGGACACATGACATCAGCCTGAAAGTGATTACTCGTGCGGGTGATACGATACAGCGGACTCACACCCGCCGGTGGGTATCGCCCTTGGCTCAGCCGGAAGTCTCCGGAGAACCTGGAGAAACAGTGCGGCTTCAGACTCCCCCGGTCGACGACGAGGTCGTATACGTCTGGTCGTTCGGACCAGGCCTTCGAGTGACATCATCATCCCCGATCGACTCGATTGTTCTGGCGAGTACATTTTCATCTGAGGGCACACTCCACGTGCAAAGCGGCAATGCACAATCCCCCGTTTTTCCGTTCAAAATTATCCTTGTCGACAAACAGGCACCGGTTATTCGTTGTCTCAATTCCGGGCTTACCGAAGACACCATACGGACCACGATACCCTCTCTTGCATTCAGGGTCGAAATAACCGACAATATCGGGCCGATCGTCTCGGCAAAAATCAATGGAGAGACGTTCCAGGAAATCGACTCAACCGACAAGGCGAAACTCCTGTGCACCGAGCCCTTTACATCACTTCCGGCCGGGGAAACGGTTACCCTCATAGTTAGAGCAAGGGATGCTCACCAGAGAACCGCTGTCGATACGTTTTATATCCAGTATTCCTCGACAGATTCTTCGCCAAAGGCACGAATCGTGGTCACCAGCCCCTCGCAGGACTCGATCACATCCACCGATTCCGCTATCTCGATCAGCGGAATAATCGAGCATAATATAACCGACGACTCCCTGATCCTGTTTACATCAGTTAACAGTCAACCATCGCAGAACTCACTTGTGCTTACCGGATCATTACCGGTCTGGGAACGTACTTTCAGCCTCACCGAAGGACTCAATACGGTCGAGTTCGGCATCAAGCTGTCTGCTGGAGATACGCTCGACTCCGACACCGTTCTCGTTTACTACCCGGGTCAAGCTCCCGATACAACGGCTCCCGACATAGTGAATGTTATCATCAATGGTATTCCCTTCTATGATTCTGCGATAATCATACGATCCGAATCGGCAAGTTTCAGCATTTTTGCCTACGACCATGAAGCCGGTGTGGAATCGGTGACAATCAATGGAACGCAGGCTGTCAGCGAAGGAGCGGTATTTTCCGCTCTTATGCCGGTTCAGCACAGCAAGCAGCCGCAGACGTTTTCGATCGAAGCAACAGACAGGGATGGCAATGTCGGCTACGATACCGCCCGAATCATCCGCAATGCTCCTCCCGAGTTCCTGTCTCTTCCCAAAAAATCCAGCGTCATTGCCGATTCTTTGTATCTCGATTCGGTCAAAGTTCGGGACTCCGATGGCGATGAGTTGTCAGTTACCGCCCGTGTGGTCTCTGCATCACAAGACACGACCTTCCCACTTGACTCGAGCGGTGAAATCGCATGGTGGAGCCGCCCTGCCGACACTGCCGATGCCGCTCATATTACAATAGTGGCATCCGACGGAATCGAAACGCGGGATACATCGATAACGGTCATTGTACTTCCCGCATCCGCTCCGGAGATCGACTCTGTTTTCTTTGTCACCTCGAATACCGACTTCCCCGACTCGCTCCGGGTCGGGCGCGATACGCTTTCGGTCACGTTTCGTGTCATGAAAGAACCGTCGACTCGTGTCCTGTTCAAAACGGTACTGCAGTCATCCGAGAAAGTCCTTCTGAGTCAGTCCTACGACAGCGTTCTTACCTGGGTGCCGACGTCTGCGGACACCGGAAAGCAGACCCTTCTGGTAACACTCACCACCGGCCAGGGCATCACCGATACGTTGAGACCACACGTCGATGTGCTTCCACAGCTGATACCCCCGGCGGTGTATCTGGAATACGATACTCTGCAGAAGGCGGAATCTCTTTCGCCATGCAGCATAGCGGTAGTGCTCTCCCGCCCCTGGATCGATACCATCCGAATTACGACTTCGGTAGACCCCGCGAAAACAACCGCGGACAACTCGGACTACGCCGTGATCGACAGCATAGCCCTCTTCAAGCCGGGCGATACATTGTCGTATATCCACTTTACGATAACAAACGATGAAATCGTCGAACCAAACGAATCGATTGTGTTTGAGATGAAAAACACCGGAGTCGCGGACCCGGCCAGCCCGACCGTTTCCACCTATGTGATAGAGAACGATGATGATCCTCCGACGCCGGTTATTTCGTTCACCAACCAGTATGTATCCGTGACCGAACAGGACACTCAGGTCATCGCCAACCTGCAGATATCTCATACAAGGGACACGGATCTGGAAGTGCACCTCCGGGCCTCGGGGACAGCCGAAAGCGGCGCTGATTATCTGTTTTCTGATTCAATCGTTGTCATTTCGAGTGGTTCATCTGAGGTATCGGTTACACTGGACATCCTCGATGATAACGCATGCGAAAAGCAGGCTGAAGACATTGCCCTGGAAATAATAAGCGCAGAGGATGTTTTACTGGGTAATCAAACCACGTTTACCGTCTCCATCGGGCCAAGCGATCTGGCTGCCTGTGGAGTAAGTGTCGCCTTCGTATATCAGAAATCGCTGAGTAGTACCGATCAGAACATGATAGATACGGTTAAGGCGATGGGATACACAGTCGATGCAATGGAACAATCAGCCGCGCGTGCTTTTGACGTGTATGACCTGATCATTCTTGCCGAAAGTGCCGATGAGGCATTCGCTTCCGGATTGCACACAGTACCGGTACCGGTACTCGCCAGTTCACGTGAGGCGCTGGTCGGCCTGGGCATGGCCGAAGCTTTTGATGCAGGCAATCACAACAGCCAGTATCTGACTATCGATGGCACCCTCCACCAGGTTGTCTCTCAACGTGTACTTTTCACCTGGATAAGGCCCGGCAAGGGAGCCAATTCGTTTGCTGCCACCTATGATGCATCACAAATAACCGGATGTGTCTATCCGTCGGGATCAGTCCTGAAAGACCTGACGGTTGCAAAAGCACGACGTATACAGTTTCCGGTCGGGAGTGCGCGAGGCAGGGTTGACTCTCTGCGTTATCTGCCGGTGTGGTGGGAAAAATTCAAGGCAGTAGTTGCCGAAGCAGTGGCGAGTCAGTAGGCAGTTTGATAAGCCCGGTGTGCATACCGGGCTTATCAAACCGGTTGGATTTCCCGCTGGGGGACTTTGACCGATGCTCATTCCGCAGAGGTCAATCCATGCGGATCGGAAGAAAGCGATCAGAGCCCATCGATTTCCATGTCCCGGGGGAAGGAAACGGCGAAAACAAGAGGAATTGTCTTTTTCTGTCCCGGTTCGAGCTCAACCTTCCATTTCAAATAGTTCATCTCGTCTTTGGTAACACTGTTTCTTTCAAGATCGGGAGAGAGAAGCTCCACTTCGATTTCGCTATTGGTTGATACTGGGATCTGATCCTGAAAATTCAGAGCTATCGGTTTGGATTTGCGGTTCTCGAACGTTATCTCATATTCATACATCACCTTCTGTTTTCGGGTGAGCACCCCTTCTTTCGATTCATACCTTTTGACAAGTTTGTGCTCGACCCGAACCCCCTCATCGGCCCCAAGAAAAGCTTCGAATCGCTCCGACGGAGCGATCAGCTCCATTTCTCCATCCGTAACAAACGACCCATCCAGAAAAACACTGGTCCGGCCGGGTAGCAGCGGGTATTCCGAAGAGTTGGTCGAAGTGGCCTTGAGAAACGCATTCGGGGAAAGCTTCGGGAGAGCCGAGTAGGCCAACGTTACCGGTAACGAAAGCGAAGCGATGGCTACTGTGGATTCGGTATTATCATTTGAAATCGTGGTAGTACTCTGAGGAACGAAAACCGCTGAAGTTGCACGGGACTGTACATTCGATGTTGCCAGAGCCATGGGCGCAGCTGCTTCACTCTCCATGCCAGTGGCTTTGTCCGCCATCTTCATCATTGCGCGCGGAGCGGAAAGTGCACGTGGTTTCCGAGACTGAACGGCCGGCGTACGAACCGACAAATACCAGGGGGAGAGCTCCGGAGGGCCATCGCCGGCCTCCGGACGGGCTGTCGACAGAACTACTTTGACATTCTCCCACTCTTCGGATGTGTTCTGGCTGATCTTTCCTTTATATACCAATTCGAGCGTCCTCGTTTCTGAGTTGACCCGAATGTCATAAGCCGGGCGCCATCGTGCATTGCCTACCACGTAGGAAAGCTCCAGGGTCATATCCGTTTGCTTACGGGCAGTGATCGTCGCGAGCACCTGATTCTCGTACATTCTCTGTTCACCGGAAATGTCCCGCAACTCCCGGTTCAATCGATCGATTTCTTGTCGGAGGTGCCGTTGACCTTTCTCCGCCACTCGTGTCTGCTGATCGAGGTCATCGAGCCGTCCACGGTAGAAAGAGACCATTTCGGCCCACTTGGCAGGATCCAGAACCGGTGCAGCTTCTTTTTCCGCACCGTGGGTGAGACGCTTGGCGATATTGAGAACGAAGTCTTTCTCCCTGCCGGCATGTTCTACTATCGCCTGCAAACCAGCGAGGGAATCGTTCATCAGAGTCAGGGAATCACGTATCCGGCGTTCCTTGCGAGATGGTGTATGAGTCAGGTGTTGGCGCTCGAACGTAACGTCTTCAAGAATTGCATCCCCTGTCCCGTCGAGCTGAATACTGTTTCGATCGATCGAGGCGGGGAGAGCACCAAATCTGACAATGTGCGTACCTGGATCGAATGATGTGCGCGCCACACGCGTAACCATCGCCCGATCGGAGAAAACGGTGACCTCCCTGACGCGCGAATGAAGCTCGCGGGGTTGAGCGGAAAACAAAAAAGCGGGAACAGCAACTACGGAAAGAACTGCGAAATGCCCCGCACGGTTCGGAAAACTCATTGTTTGCTCCTTTTAATGATGTAACTCAGGATGATCTATGGGGCAGTGTGGCCCATCTATTCTGTTAGATACTTTAGAGAACGAAAAGTTCCACAGAAAAGTTTCAGTAATGCCGACGTCGCGCCAGCGAATACAGAACCGAGCCAACAAGCAGGGCAAATGAGAGAAGAACGGGCCAATTTCCCAGCAGCACAAAGAGTGTCGTGACTTTCTCGGTGGAGAGTTCGCCCGTAAGGAAAGTTCGCTCGTAGAGACCGGTCTTTGCCTGGACCCGTCCATATCGGTCAACAAGCATGCTTATGCCCGAATTGGCACTTCTTGCCATTGCGGTGCCGGTCTCGATCGCTCTCATGCGAGACATTGTAGCATGATGATGTGCTGCCGAAGATCTCCCAAACCAGCCATCATTGGTTATGTTCACGAGAAGATTGGCACCGTTCCGAACCCGTTCCCGTACCAGCGACGGAAAGATCATCTCATAACAAATGAAGGGTCCAGCCTGCGTTCCCTCACCCACATCGAATACCACCGGTTCTGTCCCACGCTTGAAGTCGCTCTCACCCAGGTTCACCCGATTGAGAATGGGAAACGAAGTTTCGAAGGGAACGGCTTCGCTGAAAGGTAAGAGCCACATCTTGCGATAGATCTTGATTTCCTGTTCCTGCGGCATAACCCGAAGTGCGACATTGAACACGTGATGGTCATAGTAGGATTCTTCCTGGGGAAGATCCCAGTGGAGCGTGCCAACCACAATGGGTATTCCCGTGGAGTCGGCCCAGCCGCGTACCTGCTGCCGAAGAGCAGGGGTTCTTACCAGATAAGCGAAAATGGCACTTTCGGGAAGGACGATGAGATCGGGTGAATCCTTCCGAGCAGCTTCCAGTACCATATTCTCGGTCACGGTCATCGAAGAATCCAGTGAGCCTCGTCCCCATTCCGTCTGGTTCATGTTTGTCTGCAGAACAGACACTTTCGCGAAATCCTGACCTTCCGACGAAAAAAGCAATCGGGCGGCCCCCCAGAGGAACATGAGCCCCAGAACTCCAGCGAAAACCAAAACCCCTCGAGGCACCGGAAGCACACGCTCTCGCTGGAAAATAGACTGCACCCAGGAAAAAAGCACGGCATTACCTGATGCAACCAGATAGGTCAATCCGAACACACCACTGACCGAGGCAAATTGCGCGAGAGGAAGCACCGGAGTCAGTGTGTAGCCCAGAAACATCCAGGGAAACGCAATCTCACTGACGCTTCGGAGGTAATCGAGTAAAAGAAGTGCCGCCGGAAAGAAAATGGGGTAAAACCGCGGCGCGCGAAAGTAAATGGCCCGGAAAAGGATACCACACAGAAGGTAATAGAGGGCAACGAACAAACAGGCAACCACAAGCCCGAGGAAGATCATTGCCCGAAGACCTTCGATGTTAACATTGGCGATCCAGTAGAGCTGGGTAGCCGATGCAGATATGCCGTAGAGATAGCTTTGTCGAAATGCACGTTTGCGCGGCTGAATCACCGCAAAGCCCATCAGAGGGATGAGCACCAGAAAACTCACAAACGGAAACGCGAACAGGAGCGGATGAGTTTCATGGTTGAATGGAGGCAGTGCCAGACCATAAAAAAAACCAACTACAACCGGCAGCCACCAATTTCGGCTAACTGAATGAAGTTTGTTCTGGACCTGTGCTATTTGCAACATCGGAATCCTACGTAAAAGTACGGACGTTTTTTGTTGAGTCGCACCCGAGACCCGCAGCGGCTATCGGTCTGGCCACTTTGCCAGAATCCACCATAGGCATACGCATTCTCATCTTCTCCGCTGTAGGTCCATTCCGCGGCATTACCGCTCATATCATAGACGTGGGCGCCACTTTCGCAGTAGCGAAAATGTCCCGATTCCGCCAGCCCGTTTTCTCTCCAGCTGTTCCCCAGGGTGTTGCAGTCGTCGGCACCAAACGAATCACCGTATGGATACGTCTTCTTGCGGTCGCCACGCCCTCCACAGGCTGTTTCCCACTCACCCGGCGTGCACAGCCGTTTTCCCTGTTTCTTGCAGAGCGCTTGAGCCTGCTCGTAGGTGATGTCCGTACCGGGTGTCTGGCCCTTTTTGTTCGGCCACTCATATGGGTCGATGCAGAAGCGTCCATCCCGCACCGGAACCATATCTTCCGGACAGATAACGATTCTCAAAGTATCCGAAGCCATTGCCCCATCTGAATCCATGACCCGAAGAACGGGCGAAGTAAACGAGGAGAAACTGTGCTCAACATATCCTGTGTCCTCCGATGTCCAATCGAATGTTCCATCACCTTCGAAATCCCACTCGTACTTGACCACATAGCCGTCGGGGTCCCGGGCAGTGCCCATGAGCAAGACCGGCTTACCTGTTTTAGAAATCACGTCTTCTCCGGCATACGCCTTGGGCGGAACATTGAATACGGTTACTGTAGCCGAATCTGACGTACGAGCACCATCATTAGTCTGTGCACTCAGCCGTATTGTATACTCACCTGCCCGCAAAAAAGAGTATTGGGTTCTGGAGCTGTTGGTCGAGGTCCAATCATACTTCCCGTCGCCATCGAAATCCCAGGAATATGAGAGTATCGAATTGTCCAAATCTTCGACACTTCCCACCACTGAAAGCGGTGAATTTACCTGTACCCGGTAGGGGCCCATTGCATCTACCAGAGTCGGTGCATTGCCTACGATAATACTTGTGGAGATGGTGTCGGATCGCCCGGCCCTGTCCCGTGCCATACAGAGAACCGTCTTTTTCCCCTTCGACAGGTATCGATGCTGAACCGATGACGTGTCACTTACCGTGTCGTAGGCCCCGTCGCCATCGAAATCCCAGCTGTAATCCAGAACGGAGTCCGTTGCAAACAGAATGCGGCATGTCATTGTTTCTACCACTCCCATTCCCACCGTGTCGGGCACCACGATCCTGTCGATCTCAAACTCTTCGGCAACTCTCACTGGAATACGGCGCCCCGCAGTATTGCCGCGCTCATCACGAAGTTGCACGGTTACAAAGTACCGCCCCGGGCGTGGCCAGCTCCGGTACACGTGCATATTGGTTGAAAAAACTCCCCCTGAAGGATAATCCCAGGTGCCATCCCCCTCAAAGTCCCATCGAACACCCAAACCGTCGTTTCTCCCGGTGGCATCGTGAGATGCGGAGACATCGAGACGAAAAAACGAATTGGCTACGTCGACAAACGGTTCGCCCTGCATCTGTACGACAGGTGAACCGGGAGCTCCCGTTACAGCCGGGATGTCTTCGGGTGATATCTGAATAGAATTCTCGGTACAAGAATCAGATAGACCACCAGCGGTGTCATCAGCCCACCCTGGGAAACCCATGCCGCGCACAACAGGCGCAAGAGCATATCCTTGTTCCTTTTGACCCACGAAAAAGGCCGTGCAGGGCTGCAACGAATCGACATGGCCGGAGGCTAATCGAATAGCTGCCTGTCCCCGATGCACTTGAAATGTGGTCCATTTGCCACCCACGGCGGAAATCTTTGTTTCAGCCCCAAATTCAAGACGGGGAAACTTCCGTGAGCCGACCATCAGAGCCCATGAAGAAACATTTGAATCGGTAGCCACTCTGACAGCCCCCGCCACCAGAGATCCAGTGAAAACGGGAGCAGCATCTTTCTGAGCGGCGCTATCATGACGCACCACAAATCTGGTTTCCGGCCGAAGAATTATTTCGAATCCAGAGCTGAACTGGATCCTCGTTTCGGTCGAATCGATAACGACCAGGGTATCGCCGGAAATCAGTTGGGCACCATTTTTAAGGACCCGGGTAGGCTCAACGGAACCGTGGAGAGCTACAGAGCCCTGCACCTGCCGAGCCCGCAAAGGTGAGGCCTCGGGATGGGGCAGCCTCCCGATCACCAGGAGCAAAAACAGAGAAAGGCCAATGTGCGAGAAGGATCCTCTGGCCAAGTCAAAGCAGTTCATAGTTCTTTTCTGAGGGTAAAGAAGAATGCGAGTTCCGAAACTACACTCGATAACGGCAGTCCGCTATACTCTACCATTGAGAGATTCCTCGTACAAGTTCCAGCTGAAAAAACGCTCGCAAAAGCAGTACGTAAAAATTAAACTCCCGCTCTTGTCATTTTCAAACTGGATACCAATTGGAGAGCATGCAGGAAGGGTTGAGCGGAAATGAGGAATAGCTGGAGGGCGACTCCGTATTTACATCTTCTGATTCAGAGCACGGGCGAATTCATGACTGAGATCATGGAGTACGGGCTCGGAATTGTAATAGCCCTTCCGGAGCTTTTCGCGAACCGATTCAACCAGATCCTTGCGAATACCCGGCTTCCGACGATTACCTTGGGGCACCTCTTTTTCGGGGTCCGTTTCGGAATCGAGGATTTCTTCCTGATCGTCGAAAAAGGTATCCAATAAATCATCCAGCATATCACATCCCTGTGGGTCACCATATGGCTGTTCTGCCGAGAGATTCCCTTCTCTCTGACCGATACCAGCAAAAACAAATTCTTTTCGGGAAAACCGCTCAAGGTTTTCCCTGTTCAGTCCGATAGATAAAAGTAAGAGAGATTTTGCCGTTTCTCTATCCCAAAAAAGGGCAAGGTCAAATGACCTTTGCCTTTTTTTTGTGTAGTCTGTTTACCACTCAGGCCAGACCTCTCCCGTTATTTATATCGGCAGGTATGGGGAATACTTTAGAGGAAAAATCGCAGCCCGAACTGAAGAAGTCCGTTTTTACTCAGTCGGGGTTTTCCCTGAACCAGGGGCAGTTCA
>JBEPYC010000078.1:0-12378 GCA_041641555.1 Chitinivibrionales bacterium
TCTGGGATTCACCGGGATTTTTCTCCCGCCCATCTGGACCTTTATCACTCTTCTGGGGTCTATTCTACTCGCCGTGATAATCCCGATAATTTACTCAGCGGTCATTTTCAAGCGGTTATGAACCGCAGGTTCTCAGAATCCCACCCATTCCCGTCGGCCGCGGCAGGGGAAAAACAGGCACGACTTCCCCTCCACTGCGGCCCGGGAGAATTGTTTCGAATCCGGTGTTCTCGGCTCAACCCGCCGAATTGACCGCGGTCACCAGCGTGGTATAGACGCTGCTCACGCTTGCCTTTCTGAGCATGAAGAACCTTTTCCGTGTGCGTTTACAGAACTGTTTAACTTCCAGGCACGCCGCGTGACTGTTGATATCCACCGGGCAGATAACCAGATCCGATTGACGGATTTGTCGCCGGAGGACATCGTTGCCGTTGTGACAGCGTCCGTCGTGGAAATCGAACCGGCCATCGAGTTTCTCGACCAGCTCGCGATAGCAGGCAACCATTTTTGACAATCCCCCGACAATAAGAACGCGTTTGTGGCAGAGAGACACCTTCTCGCATTCCTGGCAGTGCTCTTCCTGGGACTGGAGCGAAGCAATCAGCTGTGAGATGTCTTCTTTGAGCGTAGCGGCTGTCTTCTCGGCACAATCCAGCTGCCGTGTCAGCCGCGCATTCTCTCCCTGGAGATTCTTGTTCGTTGCGACCTGCTCCTCGAGAAGCCGCTGCATGGAATCCCTGGTCTCCCGTAATTCCGCCAGGGCAGGAAGCTTCTCTTGGACAAAGCTCCGATCTTCGGATAATCGCTGGTTTTGCTTTTCCAGACAGGCACATTCGCCATGCAATCGAACGATCTCTTGTTCAGCCCATTTCCGTTTGCTCTTGACCTCCGCCAGGGATTCGACCAGGGAGCTGTTTTCGCTGCGCAGCTTGGCGATAGCCCGATCGCACCTGCGGAGTTCATCGATCATCTCATAGGCGTACATGTGAATTTTCCCATGAAGTTGCGCACGTTCCTTCCGAGTTCCCCCAACCCTCGATGCAGTGATCCAGACGTAGGTGCCAAAGCATTCTGGATTACAGAATGATTCTGCCATCGAAAGCCATTGCCCGGGTGAAAAGCCTTTGTACCGATCGATTTGCGACGCATACTTTCGTTCGAGGAAATGTTGTACTTTTCGGGCAATGGGGGTATCTCTTGAGACAGCCTTTACGAAAAATTCGTGGAGTTCTATTCCGCCAAACTTCGGTGTTGCCGCCCTGGTACCCCTGGTGGATTTTTTCAGAAGATGCTTCAACTCGCCCGCAGTCAGACAAAAACCAACAACAGGACAGAGATAATGCTCTTCAAATTCCCAGATTGGCCTGAGCGATGATTCTGCAGCCGCATCGGTGTTCGGGATTACCATGATATCCTTTCTCGCATGCGATTGCACGATCGCACAGCGTAAAAAACGTGGTTCATTCCAGTTCAGGTTTGACCAGCGCTACCCAGGCGCGGACCCGCTCTTCGGTCATACCCGGCTGGTTATCATCGTCCAGCGCCAGTCCCACAAACGTTCCGTTGCGAACTGCGCGTGAACTGGAGTGCTCATACCCTTCGGTTGGCCACATACCGACAACCGTTGCCCCTGCCGATACGAAAGCATCATAGAGGATACCGATACCGTCCACGAATGTATCAGGGTACCCGTTCTGATCCCCGGTTCCAAAAAGAGCGACTTTCTTTCCCTGAAGATTGAGTGCAGCCACTTCATCGACCAGAGCAGCCCAGTCGTCCTGAAGTTCTCCGTCGCCCCAGGTCGATGTTCCAGCGATAATGACATCGCAGGAGGCTATTTCCTCGGCAGATGTACTGTCGGCATTCTTTTTGTCCGTGACCCCAAGTGATTGGGCAATCGTCTCCGCAGCAGCCTCGGTATTCCCAATAGTCGATCCATACAAAACCATAGTCTTTTTCATAGTAAATCCCTTTTGTTGATAATGAACACAAACCTAATCTGCTCTCCAGGCCAGAGTCCCTTCATTGGCCGATTGTTCGAGGTCGTGAGCTTTCTTTATTCTGCGTTGTGCCGAGGTACGTCCGAGGTACCGCCTGCATTGCACCTGCAGATCGTACCCGAGCAGTGCTCCGAGAATGAAATCCTGCTCATGGGTCAAATGCGACAAGCTTCGAATATTAAAACTCCGAATTACTTCGATACACGATTCATCTCCAAAAAAGACATTGACTTTTGTTTCGGTTACCGGCAGGATGCAATAATCGATGGACAAGGTCTGCAGTTTTCTTTCGATAGTCGGCAGCTCCCCGGCGCCCGCGGTATAAAGGACCATGCGCCGCAGCCCTTTCTTGTACTCGTAAATATGATGCCGAAATACTTCCATGTTGATTCTCCTGTGCGTAATGAACAGCAGCGAATAACCCTGGTTTACCTCTCCGACGGGAGTGCATACCTTCTGCCTGCAAAAACCCGCCTTAGTTAGACTCATCTAACAATATACGCAGCTCCTAACTTTGGCGCAAGTCTTTTTCTGAGAGACTGTTATGCTCAGGCCTTTGGGGGCTGGCAGGGGTTGTGGCCGTGTTCGCATTTGATCGGATGCCAAAAGCGCTCACTTCATCCTGAGTCTGAGTTACGACCAGCAGTATGCAAAGCAGGGGTCGGCAAGGTGATTCATGGCTTCACATCCCCATTTCTCCTTGCGGGTATAGCAAATTGGGTCAGCCCGGATACTATATTTGTGTTGTATGAACTCTTCCCGCCCATTTATGCGCTCAAATACTTTTATGTCATTGCTCCTGGCATTCCTGATCACGGGCACCGGCTTTGTAAGCCTGTGCCATGCTCACGAAGGACATACCGCAGAGATCCATTTCATTGCCGATTCCTGCGGAAGTCATGACTGCAGCCGAACCCAGCAAGCCCACGGGTGCGAAGAAGAACCCTGTCAGCACCAAATCTGTTCCGACGAATCGGTGCTCGAGGAATATCTCCCCAATGGCCCCCTTCAGATTGAGGTAGTTATTGCGCCCCCGCTACTGATTATCGATAACCTCTTGTCAGATATACAAACTACTCCATTCCCCGCTCTTATCATACCTCCCTTGATTTCTCCTCAGCGCTCTCCTGTTTTGCGCATTTAGAATTCCTTTCACACCCTCTGTTGACCCTTCTGTGCCGATAGAATCTATCCGGCCCCATTGTGCATTGGTATTGTGCATTGGTATTGTCTGGACCCAAGCTACGTATGAATGTGAAAGGATTCCTATGAAGATATGGTACGTGGTAACCCTGCTCTGTTGGGTAGTTTCGATACATGCTGCTTCTCCCACAGCTACTCACCATTCGCTGTCATTTTCCCAAGCTCGTGAGATAATACTCTCCCGAAACGCGGGATTGAAATCCGCGCAGACCGAAATCGATGCCGCCAGGGCCGGTGTCGCGCAAGCCGATACCCGTCCCAACCCGGGCATCGGAGTAGAACTCAATCAATTCGGCACACGGGAGATCGAAGCAGGTGTCGAGCAGGAACTCGAGCTTGGCGGCAAACGGAGGTTACGAACCAAAGCGGCTCAGAAAGAGGTGGATGCCGCAGCGAATTCCCGGGAGATCACCAGACTTGCTCTCGAAGCCGAAATTGTCCGCCGGTTTATTCCGATCGCCACAACCACCCGGAAACTGGTGGTTGTGGATTCGATCCTGAAAATCACCGAAGTGACCAGAGATATGGTTCAGCGCCGTGTCGATGCCGGCGCCTCCCCAACCACTGATCTGGTTCGCCTTGAGATAGATATCGAGCAGCTTCGGTTGGAACACAGCGAAATTCGTAGCAGGAACCATCGGGCACGACTGCAATTCGCCGCCCTGGGAGCCGACCAGGATTCGGTTCTAATGAACGTGGCGGGAGAGCTTCAGACCGACATTCCGATTCCCGACCTTGCCACACTGCAGAGGGCCGTTCACGATAACCCTGCTATAGGTGCATACACAATCGAGCAGGCGCGTCTGGAAACCAAACGTCAGCAGCTCAGGGCCGATGTTGTTCCGAGCGTGCATCTGTCCGCCGGGTTCGTTCGTAACAATGCCGAGAATGACAATGCGGTAACACTTGGATTATCGATGCCGATTCCTCTTTTCGACAGAAATTCTGCCGCGCAGAAACGGGCAGAACTGGAGTTGCAGGCCTCCTCCTGGCGTGAGGAAAATGCCTACCGGCTGCTCATGGCCGATATCCATGAAATTCACGGGCATCTCCAGGTGCTGGAACAAAGGCTACACTCTCTTCGAGGCACTACCATACCGAAGGCGCAGCAAGTTCACACCATGGTTCAGGAATACTACCAGGCCGGAAATGCCGATTTTCTCGCGCTTACCGAGGCGCAAGCCGAGGTACTTCGGTTAAAACTCGAGCTGATCGACACCCAGCAAACCCGCGCCTTGGCACTGGCTGACCTGATGCAAAACACTGCAACACATATTCAAGTTGTTCAATAGGAGAAAACCATGAGTTCACGATTGTTTTTGTTACATGTGGTGGTATCGATCCTGGTATTGGCCGGATGCGACGATGCCCAGGAAACCGGCACGGCAGAGCACAGCGGCCACAGCCACAGTGAAGAGGTACACAACCCCGGCATGCACGAGGGACACGAGCACGAGGGACACGAGCACGAGGGACACGAGCACGAGGGACATGCTCATGCTGAAGGCGTAGTCTTGAGCCCTGTGTCCCAGAAGCTCGGCGGCATCAGCATCAAGACCGTCGGCAGACGCACCTTACATAAAACAATCGAGCTGCCGGGTCGTGTCGGCTACAATGAAGACCGTCTGATGCATATTACCCCGCGGTACGCCGGTATTGCCCGGGCTGTCACTGCATGGCAGGGACAGTATGTCAAATCCGGCCAGGTGCTTGCCAGAATCGAGAGTAACCGGAGTATGTCGACCTATGTTGTCAAAGCTCCTTTCTCGGGCTACATTGTCGAGAAGCATGTGGTTCCGGGCGAACATGTCACCGAAGACCGGGAGATGTTCGTGCTTGCAAATCTGTCGAGAGTCTGGGTCAACTGTGATGTGTTCGCTTCGAATATGGAATACATCGATCCCGGGGCCAGGGCCGTGGTCTATTCAGCGGGGACCCAGCGAAGTGACACGGGGACAATCAGTTATGTGGCACCCCATTTCAACAGCGCCACCAACAGCGGGCTGGTCCGAATCGTTTTGCCCAACACCGACCGGCAGTGGCGTCCGGGGATGTTCATCCGCGCGAGGATAGCGGTTGCGCTCGAGGACTCGGTCATTACCGTCGAACGGGACGCCATTCAGAATCTCGACGGAGAGACGGTGGTTTTTCGGCCGGGCCCCAACAACAGCTTTACCAATGTACCCGTTTCGCTCGGACGCAGAGGCGGTCACTATGTCGAAGTGCTCAGCGGGTTGGAGGAAGGACAGCGGTATGTTGCCGGCGGCGCATTCGAGATAAAGGCAACGATTGTTACCAGCGGCATGGACCCACATGCGGGACACGGCCATTAATCAGGAGAGAGAAATGATAGAAAAGATCATAGATATTTCTTTACGCAACAAGTACATAGTACTGTTTGCGACCCTCGGCCTGATTGCGCTGGGGGTGTACCACTACCGGGCACTGCCGACCGATGCATTTCCCGATATTTCTCCGGTAATGGTTCCCGTGTTTACGGAAGCCGACGGAATGGCCCCGGAAGAAGTGGAACGATTGATTACCATTCCGGTGGAGTCTTCGCTCAACGGATTACCGGATGTTACTCAGCTCAAATCGACATCGGCATTCGGCATGAATGTCATCTACGTGTATTTCGAGGATCATGTCGACATCTATGCTGCGCGTCAGCTGGTAGCAGAGAGACTTGCCGCCGCTGCAGCCGATCTGCCGTCACTGCACGAACCGCCGGCACTGGGCCCCATATCCACCGGACTGGGCGAAGTGTTCATGTACAACCTCACCATAGAAGAAGGTACCGATACCGAGGGCAAACCGCCACTTACCTACCTTCGTGAAATCAACGACTGGCAGGTGAAATTTCAGATCCAGGCTGTGTCGGGTATTACCGATGTGCTTTCGATGGGCGGGAATGTGCTCCAGTACAATATCGAACTCGACCCCTATGCGCTCCATGAGTTCGGTCTGTCGCTGTCCGATGTCGTTGCTGCGCTCTCGGCCAACAACCGCAATGCCGGCGGACAGTTCCTGGTTCTGGGTTCAGAGGAATACCTCGTTCGGGGAATCGGCCTGATCGACGCACTCGATGACATTCGCGACATCCGGATAACCAATGTCGAAGACGTTCCGATCACGCTGGCACAGATAGCACAAGTTAACTATGGTGCTCAGATACGCCGCGGTGCGGTTACGCGCAACGGGCAGGAGGAAGTAGTATCGGGCATTGTATTGAAATTAATTGGAGAGAATACCTCCGAGGTTCTTGCTGCACTCAAACAGCAGATCCCGGTCATACAAAGCTCGCTGCCCGAGGGTGTGCGTATCGAACCGTTTTACGATCAGGGCGAGCTGGTCAGAAAAGCAACCCATACCCTTGAAACGGCACTTCTGATCGGCGGAGCTCTGGTTCTGGCGACCCTGCTGCTGTTTCTGGGTGATATCCGATCAGCACTCATCGTTGCAGTATCGCTTCCCGTGGCCGCCTTGATTGCCGTGCTGGGCATGACAGTAGCAGGATTGTCGGCGAACCTGATGACGCTTGGGGGTATTGCCGTGGCTATCGGTTTGCTCTGTGACGGGGCGATCGTTATGGTCGAGAATATCCACCGCCACCTGGCTGACCCCGAGCTTTCGGGAAAAAGTAAAGTGGGGGTGATTGCCGGCGCGGCTCGGGAAGTCGGCAGGCCCATTGTTTTCTCCCTGTCAATCGTGGTTATCGTCTTCTTACCGGTCTTCACCTTGCGGGGCGTTGAAGGAAAGATGTTTCTACCGATGGCCTCGACGGTCGTGTTCGCTATTCTTGGGGCGATCGCAGTGGCAATTGTGGTCTCCCCGGTGCTATCTCTTCTGTTTCTCAAGCAGAAAACCGAAGCGGAAGGAAAGATATTTACCAGAGTTCAACACTTGTATAAAGGAGTGCTTACCTTTGCACTCGGGAACAAAAAGAAAGTGATCGTTGCAACGCTTATCGCGTTTGCATCGAGCATGGTTCTTCTGTTTCAACTGGGAACTGAATTTGTCCCGACTCTCGAAGAGGGCACCCTGGTTGTCGGGGTAAACCTCGCTCCATCATCTTCTCTGGAAAAGAACGTAAAAACGATCATGCAGGCCGAACGACTGCTCATGGAATTCGATGAGGTCATCGAGACGGTGAGTAAAACCGGGCGACCGGAAGCCGGCGGCCACCCGCACCCAGTAAATTACGCTCTTATCCAGGTCAAGATGAAACCACAAAACCAGTGGAAAAGCTTCCGTACGAAGAATGAGATGATCGCTGCGATGGAGCACCGGCTGAAAGATATCCCCGGCATTCAGCTTAACTTCACTCAACCGATCCAGCACCTCTTTGACGATCTTATCACCGGAACCAAGAGTCAGCTGGCGATCAAGCTCTTTGGGACCGACCTGAGCGCACTCGAGTCCAAAGCAAACGAGATCAAAAACCAGATCGGGCATGTCGAGGGGCTTGTCGATCTGTCGACTGAACAGAGTTTTGGACAGCCCCAGTTTCAGATTGTTGCCGATCGCAAGGCCTGCGCGCAGTACGGGGTCGATGTCGAGGACGTTCTGGAAGTGGTCGAGCTGGCAATCGGGGGCGAAGTCGTTGATCAGGTTTATGTCACCAATCGCCGATTCGACCTGTTCGTTCGCTACAAGCAAGAGTATCGCGATGACCCTTCGGCGATAGAACAGCTGCTGGTCTCCACGGCTAACGGCAGCCGTATTCCTCTTGAGCAGATTGCCCGTATCGAGCAGAAAACCGGTCCGCTGCAGATCAACCGTGAGAAAAATCAGCGCCGGTGGATGATTCAAGCCAACATACGGGGTCGGGATATGGGAAGTGTGGTGAGCGAAATTCAGAACATCGTTGCCACAGAGATTTCGCTTCCTGCGGGCTATTATCTTGAGTATGGCGGCCAGTTTGAAAACCAGCAGCGTGCGATGAAACGTCTGGTTCTTATCGTTCCCATTGCGCTCTCGCTCATAATTCTCATGCTGTATCTGGCATTTGGCTCACTGCGAAGCGCTCTGCTGGTCATGTTGAGTGTCCCGCTGTCACTAATAGGTGGCATTGTGGGTTTGTATCTCAGCGGCGAATACCTTTCGGTTCCCGCCGCGATCGGATTCATTGCGCTGTTTGGAATAGCGGTGCAGGATGCCATGGTGATGGTGACCTGTATCAACCAGCTGCGTGCTGAGGGTAAACCACTGGATGCCGCCGTGGTTACCGGGGCACTCCTGCGTCTTCGCCCCGTTCTCATGACCACGGTCACCACACTGCTGGGACTTCTTCCCCTTCTCCTTTCGCACGGTGTGGGAGCCGAAGTACAGCGGCCGCTTGCGGTTGTCGTGACATCCGGACTGATTTCGTCAACACTTTTGACTCTGCTGGTAAAACCGGTGCTGTATCATGCGTTTGAAGGCAAGACACGGGTGGCATAAGTTCATAAGAGAGGGTATGGGCGCAGGTGCCCTTTCCTCCCATATTCGACCATTCCAACGGCAAACCCGGGCACTGCCCCGGACCAACAGAAACCCCTTCAAAGGAGGAGGAACGATGAAAAGAAACAGAATACTCTTCGGTATTATAGCAAGCACCCTTTTTCTTGCAGCAATTGGTTGCCGGGACCAGACATCTGTCGGCCCGCAGGATTACGATGGGCCAAACAGGGCACCGGTCATTCATTCCGTTGAAGCAACGCCCGATACGTTTGATATGGGAGAGGTCACTCAGGTAGTGTGTGTCGCGGAGGATGAAGATGGTGATAATCTTAGCTACACATGGACAGATAATGTATATGGTGATATTACCGTCATGGAACACGGAGACACCGTCTTTTATTCCGGTGAAGCCTGTTGTGGTGGTCTTGCAACACTCACGGTAAAAGTCAGCGACGGTAAAGGCGGCACGGCAGTCGATTCGATAACGGTATTCTCGTGGTGAGCTTCATGACGATGACTTCACATTCGGGGACGACCCACCAGGTGGGCATTCGGATATACACAATGCGCATTCCCGATAATCGGGAATTGTGCGTTCCCACCGGGAGGAGCCCGATAGTTTCGATGCGGTCCGCATGGCCGGGCACAGGAGGTCGACTTGACATTCTCAATGCCCGCACAACATGAATTAACAATTGGTATGTAAGGAGGCAGGGATGAAAACGGCAGGAGCCTATTGCTGGATAATTATGCTGTTGTTTGCTGCAAAACAGGGTTGGTCAAGTGCCAGTTGCTGCGGCGTAGGTGGAGTCCAGGGTGGTGCCGCAAGCGGGGTGCCACACAACATTTTGCGGGTTTCGGCCAATGGCACCGCCAACGGATCCAACGGAAAAGTCTCGGGTACACAAAATGTCAATGACCCTCAGAACACGGTTCTCAAAACCCAGGCGCTCACTCTGGCAGTTGGATACGGGGTCACCGAAAAGTTTTCCCTTGAATTGACCGGTGCAGTTCAGTGGGCACAACGCAGTATCGATTTCCCGCACCCTGTTGTCCCTGAAGTACGAGTCAGTAGGAAAAAAACCGATTTCGGACTCGGCGATGGAACCGTGGCGGTCCGCTATTCATTTTTCCGGTATACCGTGACACGTCCGGGAGAGTTGACTTTTGGACTTCAGTCGAGCCTGCCCTGGGGATCGACCGACCACAAACAGAACGGAATTCGACTTCGACGCGAGATGCAGGCGGGGACCGGGGTCTGGGCATTGACCGGATCGGGGTATTTCGACTGGTGGTGGCCACAGGTGCAAATGGGCGCCATTGCGACAATCAACGGCACAGTCAACATTCAATCCTCAGACAGTCTGGATTTAGGCGAAACCATTTCCGGATCGATAACCGCGGTTGGCGGGCCCTTTGGACCGGTTCGTGTAAAGGGTGGCACGGCTTTCGAGCTTGCCTACCCCGATCTTGAAATGAAGATTGGGGACCAGCGGCTTCGGGAGAATGGCTCCACCGGCGGTACCAAAATCACCGCTATGGGCGGAATCGATGTGACGATTCTGGACCCCCTGTCGGTTTCGGCAAGCCTGGAGTTACCCGTATGGCAGAATCTCAATGGTACGCAGACTTCGACAGGCTACACGATCTCGCTTGGTGCCGTATTCGATATCGGCGTTGGATTGGACAATGAATTTGGATCGATAAACCTGGACAGCATTATCGACCACACTGGCCACGATCACCGAGACGAAAAGGAAACCAGTGAAACAGATGAGCGTAATCACCACCATGGAAAGGAATGCGATCATGGCCACGATCATATGGACCACCAAGGACATGATCACTGATTTAGATATGCAATGCTTACGGGCAAGGATATGTAAAGGACAAAGCGCAGAGTAGCAGCGAAACTTCTTTGTTTCACTATCTCCCGGTTTCTTCACTTTTTCACTTTTAATGAAAGGACCCTGCTTTATGAAGAAGGTTTTGTTGGTCGCGGCAGTACTCAGTTTTTCGGCGATGGGAATGCTTACTGGATGTGATGACGAGAAATCCGCAGAAACTTCCAAGCCGGCAACCGAACAAAGCAGTCACCAGGGCCACGATCACGGCACTCAGGGACATGAGGGACACGATCATAGTACCCATGGTCACGAAGGTCATGACCACTCGGGTCACAATCATTGAGTTTAGCGACGCGCTGCCACGGATCCGGGCATCCGTCGGCGGCGCGACTGTATTTTATTGTTAACTCTCGTAATACACAAAAATACGGGGCAGTGTAAAAGCTTTGAAAAAGCTACCGGATGTACCGGACTCCCCCGCTGGCATGCGATGGTACACGGTATGTTCGACGTGACGACAAACTCTGCATGTCCGAAAACGGCATATTTTCCTCCCGAAAGGAGCCGCTGATGCAGGTATACCGCAAGGGTTTCATTATTGGCCTGGCTATCTCGGCGCTGAGCATGCAGGTTTTCGCGCAGGCGATGACTTCATGGCGCAGCTCTAATCGCGACGGAATCTATCAGGAAAAGAACCTGCTCTCGTCCTGGCCGGAGAAGGGACCCGAGCTGGTCATGACCCTCGAAGATATCGGCGGGGGGTATTCTTCTCCCGCAGTCACCGGCGACCGTATTTATATCTCAGGGATGATCGACCAGAAAGGGTATCTCTTTTCATTCGACCGCAAGGGTAAGCTCCTCTGGAAAACCGAATATGGACCCGAATGGTATACCGCACATTCTGGCGTCCGCGGCTCCCCCACCGCTACCGGAAATCACGTCTATATTCAGAGCGGTGTCGGCCACGTGATCTGCATGAATGCCTCCGATGGCAAAAAAGTCTGGACCGTCGACATGGAAAAAAGGTTCGGTGCGATCACACCCAAGTGGGGACACGCCGAAACGATGCTTCTTATCGATAATCAGTTGATCTGCACCCCCGGCGGCACGAAGGCCTCGGTTGCCGCTCTTGACCCCAAAACCGGTACAACGCGCTGGACCACAAAAGCCGGGGAGGAACAATCGGGATATTGCTCTCCGACAATAGTCAAGCACGGCTCAAAACCAATACTCATCACCATGCTCTCCGCTTCTATCATTGGCATCGACCCGGCTTCGCACAAACTGCTCTGGAAGCACCCGCACAAGACAAGCTACGGAGTCAACCCGAACACGCCCATCTACTCAGACGGTAACGTGGTGTATGCAAGTGGCTATGGGCAGGGCACCGGCATGCTCAAGCTCTCCGGGGATGGCGGAAAAGCCAGCCAGGTCTGGCGCGAACCGTCTTTGGATCCGCAAATGGGTGGGACGGTGCTCCTCGGCACAGATCTTTACGGATTCGGCCACAAAAACAAGGGACTTCATTGCCTCGATATCACAACCGGGAAAATCAAGCACTCTCTTGCCCAAAAGCGCGGAGGAGTTGTCATTTCTGCTGGAGGGAAACTCTACTGCTACAACGAGCAAGGCTCGGTCTTTCTGGCACAACCGGAACGCAAAGCCATTCGTGTCATAAGCTCCTTTGATATCGAACAGGGGCGAGGCCCGCACTGGGCTCACCCGGTAATCGATAACGGGCACCTCTTTGTGCGCCACGGTGCATATTTGATGGTATACGATATCGGCGGATAATTACCAAAGGCCTCCCCATTGCAAAACCGAGCGAAAATGTACCAAAGCCCCACGAGCCCACGGTCTCTGGGGCTTTTTCATTTCAAAGACAC
>JBEPYC010000079.1:0-3284 GCA_041641555.1 Chitinivibrionales bacterium
ACCGCTACCGCAGATCCCGGATATCATTTCGTACACTGGCGAACCCCGGATAATGCCGCCTGGATTCAGGATTCTCTCAGCGACTCCACCGTGGCTTCGGTTGTGTACGGGACCACCACTATCGAAGCATTTTTCAAACAGCCGGAAACAATTACCCTCAAAGTATTCAGCTACCTTTACAATAGTCGAAGAGGGACGGTTTCTCCCAGGGGTACAAACCAGGTTACCGAAAATGTGCCCTTCACTATCAGTGCGACTCCGGATTCCGGCTTTGTGTTCAAAGACTGGAGAGTCGAAAAAGGTCTCGCGTTCGTGGAAGACCCTTTGAGCGAGACTACGACGATTACCTGCATCAACGGTGACGCCCGTGTAGTGGCCTACTTCACACCGGCAGAAACTGATACGACTTCAATTTACATGGCTCATGACATGCCGCAAGAGCATTCATTCAGCGCAACCGCGACCCCCAGGAGCCTGACGATCACTACTCCCGAAGCAGGAGCCGTTTCGGTCTCTCTTTTCGATGCACGCGGAGGATTAGTGTTCTCACGAGAGGTGACCTCTTCGGGAGCATCCCACTTCACAATGCCGCTTCCTTCGCAACTGATCGGGACCGGGATGTACTTCTGTCGGCTCCAGGCAGGAGATCAGCTGGCGGACATACCGCTTTTTGTAAGGTAAGCTGACACTACCTGCGTACCGTCATATCACACAAAAAGGGCGCCCGAAAGCGCCCTTTTTTCTTTTTACATTTTTTGTCCGGCAGCCCTGAAGCGCACCCCGGTGGAATTAATATAACATCGCAGGTTATCCAGGCTGATAGATTGGTTGCTGTTCCTCCAGCCCGGTTGCTCCCCTCATGAAAATATTCTTGCGCTGCAATTTCTGTGTGCCGAAATTGAATATCAGCCCGAGCGGCAACTGATAGACCTCCAGATAATTCTGTACCTGAGCAAGATGGGGCTCGTTCAAATCATCAACAGCCTTCACCGCAACCAGTATCCTGCCATCGATGACGAAATCGTCTCGACGGGTCCCTACCACCTGCTGCTTGTAGAAAAGATGAGTCTCATCCTCTCGCCCAAACGAGAATCCCTTCTCTTTCAGCTCAATAGCCAGGGCCCGTTGATAGACAATCTCGGCAAGGCCATTGCCGAGTGTCCGATGGACCTCCATAGCGCACTGGGTAATCTCTTGAATTAAAACATGTTCCATAAGCTTGTACCCCCGTTATTCCGCACGCCTTCACATCCTTCTGTCATCGATGAAAACACACTATCGAGTATTAAAATGAATCCTTCTTGGTATCGGTGTCTGTGACTGCAATCACATATTCCCGATTTCTTGAAAACGGGCTCACCCCGCAATTCTGCAAAATACGCGATCTTTCGCAGTGATTTCCATGACGTGCGTGTCAGATCGAGTTTATTCCACGTACCCACGAAAATACTTCGTAGAAGAAGGCACCAGAACAGCACCTATGGGCCCGCGAGGATCGAGCCATTGTTTTTTTGCGGTTGCGCAGATGAGCCAATGTGAGGGGAAAACATAGTAATGAACAGGGGTCAATCAGGAAGAACACTCCAGCTCAAACAGGTCTGGCATGGCTTTTGATGCGTTTAGATGGCGGAGCAGAGAGAGAAAGCGAGGTAACGGATGAGAAATGAGATGAGCTTCGAACGATTCTACGACAGCGATGACGACGTATTGGCAACACTCAACCGTCTGGCCCAGGAGGCTGAAACTGCCGCTCAGCGAAAGAATCGGGGCATTGAATCCCTGATCCAGCGGCTGGACACGCAATTTATCTCTGAGCAGGACACCAATGAGCTTCTGAATAAGCGTCAAATGGCGTATTTCAAAAGCGTTCATGAGGGAATAATCTACCTGCTCGACGAAGCCAAGCGGAAAAACGACCTTTCCGAGTTCATCAACCTTGTTCGCATAATAGAAAAAGCGGTTAAGGCCCAGAAAATCCGCCGAAAAAGCGACCAGGGGCAATCGGATCAGGTATCGGCCGACAATGAGCGTGCAGGCATCACCACCAGTCGTACCAACCGCTCACCCTCGCGAAAAGACCGGGCCGTGACGGGCACGCAAACTCCTCCCTCTTACCGATGGAGCAGAGTGTCCCGACGCGGCAACAACTGAGAGACGCGGACAGATCGTAGCTGATAGAGCGATAGCATGTGGGATATCTGAAAAGTGCCCCACCGGCGGAGCGGCCTACACCTGAATCAGACTTCCTGATAAGCCACGAAAAAACGCTTTCCCAGCTCAATAAGCCCATTGCTGTCATAGTGAAGGTTATCCGGCAATTTGGAGAGCCCTTCTGTAGTGACCAGAGAGGTATGCTCGATCTGCTCTGCCGCCATTTCCTGGGCTTGCCGGACGATATGATATGCCGGCCACTGGTCTTCAGGCGGATTTACCTGCCCGAGAATAAAAGGAGCATCCTCTCTTCCGAGCGATTCCCTGAAATGTGCCACCAGATCGGTCAGGTTCATGAGATAGTCTTTTCCTGCTTCGCGTATCTTGGCATCCCGCTCTCCCTGCATCCACAGGACAGCTTCGAGGTGGGCATCGAGAGGTATGTCGGCACTTCGGTAATACTCCATCAGTCTGCTGTACAAGGGGCCGGCCTCCTGATTACCCGTTATCGCCGCCTTCTCTTCAGTCCACTCCGGAGACCATGCGAGAAGAGATGTCGCACCAACGGCATGCTTTACCACAAGAACCTCATCGCCCGGAAACTCGCGGCACACCAGGTGCGAAAAGGATACCTCGGGACCGAATGTATCATACTGGCCTATCCTGAGTTCTTCTCCATCGACCCACAGTTTCAGATTGTCCGGATGCCCTCTGAATTCTGAAGGTATTTCCGAAGAAACTCCCGAGCCTTTCATGTTGGATTGACCGGCAAGCACGAATACTCGATGTGCCACATTTTCTCCAATCGTTTTCTATGGTTGTTGCAGGCCAAGACGTTCAAACCTGATCCGGGGGCGCATCAGACTCCGTCCTTGCCGTGCTGAGTAAAAAACCATCCCCTTTTCGACTGCCACGTCCATAATAGGTTGCAGCTGTCCCGGATTATTCTCGATATCGAAAAGATGTGTTTCATATTTACGAGGTTTTCTCCAATACGCCGCCCACGGCATGCTTGCAAGAAACGCCTGCTCCAAGGCAACGTTTTTTTCGGCAAGACGCCCGAAGTTCGGTGCTTTCACCCAATCGCATCCATAAGGGGGGCATATGACAATTGAGCGAGTCGAGCATCACCG
>JBEPYC010000079.1:3294-12340 GCA_041641555.1 Chitinivibrionales bacterium
ATGGTTATGAACATTGGGTGGAATCATCCAAATTACATGCTTTGGCACCGGCCCCACAAGGATACCGGGCAACAGGATCCGGGATAAAGTTCTCTCCCTCCTGCGGAGCCCGACAACATCCAGTGAGTTTGATGGTGTTTCCGATTACCGGGAAGATGCCCTGGTAATCGCCGCGATGTCCTCTATAAGGCAACGACATTCAGCAGTTTTTGTCACCACCGGTCGCGACCTGCACGTACATTTATAACTGTGTGATGTGTTGTTTTCCCCAAGAAGGGCAAAGCGTATTTACTGGATCGAGGTTCTCTCCCCCCGTGAACCCGGCATTAAACGTTTTGCCCTTTTTTTATTTCTCCTTCGATTCACGACCCTCCGTTCATCAGGCTCGGGCTACTCCCCGGCAATCATCCATTTGATTATGCCCGAAAGCGTCTCTGGAGTTATTTTGTAGGGAATCTCGAAAAGCCCAGAAGAAAGGCTCAGCCATGATCGATCATTTTGCCAGTCGCGACGAACTTACCCGATTTGTGGGAACCGGAAGATGTAAGGTCATTTTTCGTCGATGGTATCCGGGCAAGCAACGTTTCGGTCAGGAATACATGAAAGGGCTCCGGGGTGGGCAGAGCACCTTGTGTCTGCTGGATTACAATGCCGGGAATCCGGAAGTCTCAGAGCTTGGAAAGGTTCGACCGTTCGCTCCGGTGTTTCACCCCGACGGCACCAGGGCGGTCTATTCGACAAGTTTCGGAAAATCTGATATCCACATTCAACCCCTCTATCAGGGCCGCGAAGCGGTGAAGGTCGCCGAAGGCGCGTATCCTTTTTTCTGGATCGATCCTTCAAGCGGCACCGAGTACGTTACCTATCGCACCGAATGTGTAGCGAGTAAAACCGATCACCCGGGTGACACGGTCCGCCTCCCGATCGACCCTGAAACAAGCCAACCTCTTGGAGAGCCCGAAATCATTTATCCGAAAGGATTCACCGGCGGGCTCTCTCCCGATGGAACATTTCTGGGAACGGCTATCCACTGGTTCACCATTGCAAACCTCAGGACCGGTGAAGAATTCCATCCTCTGGGCCACGAACCGGTCTGTAACGCTACTTCGGCTCCGGACAACTCAGGGCGGTACATGGTCCTCCGCAAAGACCATATCTACTTTTCAGCGGTAAAATACGACGGCACCGAGCTTGTGGAGATCGAAAAGCCCGAAGGTGCGGTCGAGTGGCAAACACCCAAGTGGTCGAATCATCCCGATTTCGCCATCGCCGTTGCCGCCGATGAGAATCTGCGCTACGCAATCTATCTGGTGCGACTCTCAGATAATGAAAAACTGAAACTCATCTGGGGCGACAGCTATGTTCACCCGAATTTCTGGGTCGGATAAAACCTCTCCCCGCTGACGGATGCATCCCTTTTCCGCGATACCACCGGCCCCGCTCTGATTGAAGATTCTTTTTTGGAGTGTTTTCTCTTCTGCTGGTTCCAACTTTGCTCATTGTTGTTCGATTCTGCCTGTTTATGTCTTGTCGTGTATACTTACGGCTATTACATTGGGACTGAATGTTTATTGTGACATAGGCACACCACTACACCAGAAAACTGTTACAGCCGCACAAAAACGCTTTCTTGATGGCCGCAGATACCGGGATCGCGAATGCCATTTACCATTTAACAAAAGGAAGGGTCCACATGGCTGAACTACAAAACCAGGGCAAAATGCAGTCACTGATGAGCGAGGGACGCAAATTTTCCCCTCCAGAGAACATTCAGAAGAATGCGTATGTCAGCAGCATGGATCAGTACCAGAGTATGTGGGAAGAGTCGGTCTACGAACCCGACAAGTTCTGGCTCCAGCAGGCCAAAACACTCACGTGGTTCAAGGAACCTTCAAAGTCACTGGAATACATCTGGGATACCCAGGGGCGCACGATTGAACATTCCTGGTTTGCCGATGGAGAGTTGAACGTTGCCTACAACTGCCTGGATCGTCATCTCGGTACCCCGACAGCCCAAAAAACGGCAATCCTCTGGCAGGGCGAGGAGGAAGCTGATGTCAAGAAATTTACCTACGAGGAACTCCACAAAGAAGTTTCCAAATTTGCGAATGTAATCAAATCCAAAGGGATCAAAAAGGGTGACCGGGTCGCTATCTACATGCCGATGGTGCCTGAGCTGGCGATTGCCTGTCTGGCGTGCGCACGTATCGGTGCAATTCACTCGGTCATCTTCGGTGGTTTCAGTTCCGATGCAATTTCCGGGCGCGTTAACGATTCCGATTGCAGCATGCTGATCACCGCCAATATCTCCCGACGAGCCGGCAAGCGCATTCCACTCAAAAAAATCGCCGATGAAGCACTGAAGAGCTGCCCGACAATCAACTCGGTTATCAATGTCAAAGTAAACGGGGATCCGTGCGATATGCAGGAGGGGCGGGATGTCTGGGATCACGACGAAATGGAGAAGGCAGCGGATCAGTGCCAAGCCGAGCGCATGAATGCCGAGGACAAACTCTTTATACTGTACACTTCTGGTTCAACCGGAAAACCAAAGGGTGTAGTTCACACGACCGGTGGTTACCTGCTTCACACGTCGTTGACCCATAAATACGTGTTCAATATTCATGACGATGACGTCTACTGGTGCACTGCCGATATCGGCTGGGTTACCGGTCACAGCTATATCATCTACGGACCGCTGGCCAACGGTTCGACCTCGATCATGTTCGAAGGTGTACCGACCTATCCCGATCCGGGACGGTTCTGGCAGATCTGCGACAAATTCGGTGTGACGGTCTTTTATACCGCTCCGACGGCAATCCGTGCGCTCATGCGTGTTGGTGATGAATTCCCGGCACACTACAAACTCGACAGTCTTCGGATTCTGGGCTCGGTTGGTGAACCGATCAACCCCGAAGCCTGGATGTGGTATTACGAAAAAATCGGCCACAGCAAATGCCCGATTGTCGATACCTGGTGGCAGACTGAGACCGGTGGATTCATGATCTCACCGCTGCCCGGTGCAATGACCCTGAAGCCGGGAAGTGCCTCACGCCCGTTTTTCGGTGTCGACCCCGTGATTCTTCGTGACGACAATTCCGAAGCAGACAAGAACGAGGGCGGTAAGCTGTGTATCCGCAAGCCGTGGCCGGGGATGATGCGTACCATGTGGGGCGATCACGATCGCTTTGTCGATACCTATTTCAGCATGTTCAACGATCTGTATTTCACCGGTGACGGTTGCCGGGTGGATTCTGATGGTGATTTCTGGCTGATGGGTCGTATCGATGATGTCGTGAACGTTTCGGGGCACCGTATCGGGACCGCCGAGGTCGAGAGTGCGCTGGTGAGCCATGACAAGGTTGCCGAAGCCGCAGTGGTGCCGATGCCTCACGATGTGAAGGGGCAGGCTCTGTACGCATTCGTGACTACCGTAGAAAATGTCACAGAAAGCGATGAGCTGAAAAACGAACTCATCATGCACGTTCGCAAAGAGATCGGCCCTATTGCCGCTCCTGAGGCGGTTCAATTCGCACCGTCTCTTCCGAAAACGCGGTCGGGCAAGATCATGCGGCGCATTCTTCGTAAGATCGCCGAGAATGCGACGGATAAACTCGGTGACATCACGACCCTTGCCGACCCCACGGTTGTCGAGAAACTGGTCAAGGACCGCGCAGGTTAAGAGACTATTGCTTTTGCGGGGCCGCGTGAGGACGTGTTCTCGTACGGCCCCCTCATTGACTCGTGCTCTCTGCCAATTCTGTTTGCAGAGGCACGTCATTTCGGGTGCTCCCCGCATCTCTGCCCGACCTCTTTGTCGCGCCCGCAACCAAGCAACTGACGGTACTACCCGGTGAAGCCAAAAGGAGCTCCCGATGACAGATAAAAAAGTTCAGAATCGCTGGCTGGTGGTGATCGGTGCCATACTGATACAGCTGGCCCTGGGCGCAATCTACGCCTGGTCCGTCTTCACGCCTTCGCTGAAAGATGCCGGATGGACAGCGGCACAAACACAGCTGGTTTTTGCGGCGGGGCTGGCGTTTTTCGCCATCGTGATGGTCATTGCAGGAAAACTCATGCCGACATGGGGCCCCCGGAAACTGGCGATGGCAGGCGGAATCGTCCTGGGAGCAGGTTACCTTCTGGCAGGCCTTGTCGGAGGAACCAACATTGTCCTTCTGGTTATCTCTATCGGTGTTATTGGCGGCAGCGGCATCGGCCTGGCCTATGTCGTCCCTATTGCCGTTGGCATGCGATGGTTTCCTGACAAGAAAGGGCTTATTACCGGGCTGGCGGTAGCCGGATTCGGATTTGGCGCAATGGGCTGGGTAAAGCTTGCCGGCGCCTGGGGCAACCTGATAGCCAACCTGGGTCTCAGCGCCACCTTCGCTCTGTATGGTGTCGCATTTTTTACCATGGTGGTTGTCGGTGGTACCTGGATGGTTTTTCCTCCCGATGGATGGATTCCGCCGGGCTACACGCCACCGGAGGCGAAAAAAGGGCAAGTCAGCGCCGATGTAAACTTGACCAGCAGCGAAATGCTTCGTAAACCACAGTTCTACATGATTTTCATCACTTTCATGATAAGCGCCGGGGCAGGACTCATGACCATTGGTCTCATGAAACTATTCCCCATTCAGGCCCTTCAGAATTCCGGAATAAACGAGACCGCCGCCAGTGCCATTGCCGGTACGGCAATGGCCGTATTTTTCTCTCTGGCAAACGGAATCGGACGTATCGCCTGGGGTACCCTGTCGGACATACTCGGCCGAAAAGCATCGGTGGTCACGATGTGTGCCTCGCAGGGCATTTTCGTTATCCTTTTTGTTGAAATGGCCTCCACCCCGGCACTGCTTTTCCTTGCCGCAACGCTCATCGGATTCAATTTCGGAGGTAATTTCGCGCTGTTCCCCACCCTGACTGCCGATACGTTTGGCGCCAGACATATCGGGCAACTCTACGGATGGGTATTTCTGTCCTACGGGGTGGGAGGCATTTTCGGGCCAATCCTTGGCGGGCGGCTTGGCGACCTCGGCAAATTCCCGGTTGCATTCACCGGCCTGGGGTTTCTGTGCCTGGTGGCAGCCGCGGTTGGCGCGGCAATCACCCCGGTGCATCACAAGGAAACGGTATCGGCCAAAGGCGAAATGGCAACCCAGAGTTGACCATCCCAAAAGGCCCGGAAGCATCCCGATGATTTTCATAATGAAAACTCCGTGCAACGATCGGTCGCACGGAGTTTTTGGGGTAGTAACCCCAGCTGTTCGAGTATTTTCTTCAGCCTCGTGCGTGCTGTGGTCTTCAGAGGCACAGTCGAGCGAAGACTATTCAGTCAAATAGAGGGTAAACCCCTGCCCGGAAACAGCCAAAGCGTTCTCACCGGTCTTCACACCAAGACGACACTCGAGTTGAGCTTTCTGCGCAATGACCGCGTAGCTGCACCGCTGCAGCTGGTCAAAGGTGAACTGTACTGTTCCTGAAGTGGTCGAAGAAGAGATCAAATCGATCTCACTGAATAGATTCGTGACATCGCTACAGCCAAAGTAAACGCCGAGTGGTACACTGTCCTGTACCACCTGGACATCCATCTCATACTTGATTGTTATGGGATCATCGGGACCCACATCGGAGCCCGAGGGCGGAGAAACCGAGATGATTTCGATCGTGTCGCTACGGCCCGGTTCAGTGGGTGACAGAGCACACGATAAGAATATGGACAAACCCAATACGAGCGCAATGCCGGTTCGTGCATCAAAAGCGATCATGACAGGTCCTTTGGGAAGGTGAGAGCTGATCCTGCCTCAAATATACTACAAAGAATGAGCGGAATCAGCTCCCTGCAAGTGTAGTATGTCTTCCGGAATGAACTGCCTGCCAGAGGAGATCATCAAAACACACAAGGACCCGCACTGCGCGGTGCGATCCTGATTAGAGGGCATAGTAGAGAGCAATTTCCCCGGTCGGCTGAATCCCGAAATTTCCGGTCCCCTCAATCCGTGCTGCCACTCCAATACCAAGATCCACGGATAAGCGCCAGAAATGAATATCGATACCTGGTCCCAATCCCACAATGGCTCTGTGTTCGGTGGTGCTGCTCTTGTCCGAAGAACTCCCCGGGTCGGCAAACGACAGATGCTCATTGTAGTCGAGCAGGTAGTGCACTCCCGCATATCCGTAGAAGTTCACCACCTCGGCAACCCGATAAACCTTCAAGGCATTTAGGCCAAGGCTCAGGAACGCGCTCTGAAGGCTCTGCCCTCCCGTTGAACTTTCTCGGTTGTAATAGGGAGCGAGTGTGACTTGATATCCATAGGTGTTTTCGAACCAGTGACGATACGATATTCCCACCCCCGATACGAACCCCGCCGCGGCCCCGATACTATGGGAGGGAAGATCCGCCTGCTCCTGGGCCCGGAGCGGCACGACCAGAAAGGACACTGCAGCGATCACATACAATGGATAAACGGCTATCCGCTTCATGTTTTCCTCCTTGGAATGGATTTGGCATGGGCATACAATGAAGCAAAGATGATGCCAGTTCAGGTATTTCTCCGGCACAGCCGGTCTTCAAGTCTCTAATCCCAGGCTCCGCATGCGGCGATAAAGGCTGGATTTATGAATACCCAGACGCTCGGCCGTTCTGACCTTGTTGCCCCCCATCTCCTCGAGAATTGCCTGGATGTAGAATCGCTCGAGCTCTTCGAAATTCCGGATAGCCAGAAGTTCACCTTTGATCTGGCTTTCGACCTTTGCTTTCGGGGCAACAAGTTCGGGAGGAAGATGGCTGGGTTCGATCGTGTCCTGCTTGCAGAAAATAAAGGCGTGTTCGATGGTGTTCTCGAGTTCGCGGATGTTACCGGGGAATTCATGGGCGAGGAGTACTTCCAGGGCCTCATCGGAGATTCCCGTGATCTTTTTTGCGTACCGGTTCTTGAACTGTGCGATAAAATGGTCACACAGAAGCGGTATATCCGTGCGGCGCTGACGAAGAGGCGGCAATTTCACATTCAGGACTTTGATCCGATAGTAGAGGTCTTCACGGAACGACCCTTCTTTCACCATCGACTCCAGATCCTTGTTGGTGGCCGTCACAACGCGCACATTGGCTTTCACCGGCGATACGGCTCCCAGGGGTTCATAGGCTCGCTCCTGGAGAACCCGAAGAAGCTTGGCTTGCATGGCAGGAGAGATATCTCCGATTTCATCGAGGAAAATCGTGCCTCCTTCAGCGACGGCAAACTTACCTTTCTTGTCGGTCTTTGCATCGGTAAATGCTCCTGCCTTGTACCCGAAAAGCTCTGACTCGAGAAGGTTATCCGGCAAGGCACTGCAGTTTATTGCGACAAAGGGTTTTTTGGATCTCGGGCTCAGCTCATGCAGTGACCGGGCGATCAGCTCTTTTCCGGTTCCGCTTTCGCCGGTTATAAGTACCGTTGCCGTGGCCTGAGCCATTTCGGGAAGATAATCGAAAATGGCTTTCATCGAGGGACTTCGGCTGACCATGTTGTGAAACGCCGCCTTCTCGACCATTTCTTTGCGAAGGCTCTCTACCAGACGATTTGCTTTTTCTGCGGCAAGCTCGGCCTCGCGCAGCCGAAACCGCTCGGCCTGCTTTCGCTCGGTCACATCCATAACCTGCACCAGGAACGTCTGGTTCTCGTCATCATCTCCTTCGCCGATACGCGCGATGTGCCATTCGAAATCGTGCAGATCCTCAGTCGATCCATTGTCGGAACCAACCACGCGCTGCGTCTCCAGACGTAGCTCCCGCCCCGGTACGAGTTCCTCCAGACCGGCATCGAGTTCTCCCGTAAAGTCCTCCAGCGACCGCTCCCCCTGCCCGCGCTCCATCCTGAACAAATGCCTGAAAGAGTCGTTTATTTCCAGGGCCATGCCCGAGCGGGAGAAAATCCCGATCCCTACCGGAGACTGGGAGAATATCCCTCTGAATTTCCGCTCGCTCTGACGAACCAGCTCTTCGGTGCGTTTTCTTTCGGTTATATCGATAAGCACAAAACGAAGCCCCGCCACTTCGCCGGATTTCATCAACGGAGATCCAGTGACAAGCATGTCCAGTGAACGACCATCGTTACGGACCATACGGTATTCCCGAAGCGCCCCATACTCGTAGCCTTCGGAGAGAATATTGGACACATCCTCCAGCGCCCGTCCCCAGTCTTCCGAAGCCACGATATCTCTGACATTGATCGTGCCTTTCTGGAGGTGGTCCGGCGAGTACCCGAATGTCTCGAGCCCTCGTTTGTTGACGTAGGAAAAATTGAGTTCGAGATCCAGATCGGCGATACAGGCAGGAAGAATGTCGGCGGTCTCGTGGAACCGCTCCTCGCTTTCCTGTAGTTCACGTTCCGCGCGCTTGCGATCGGTGATATTACGAGCGATCCCCTGTATCCCCACGGGTTTTCCATCACCATCGTACATAACCCGCGTGTTGACTTCGACCCAGACCTCTTCTCCGTTTCGTGTCCTGGTGAGGACTTCGTAGGGTGATGAGCCGCTTTCCCCCTCGAGTTTTTTCGCTACCTTCCGAAACACACGTTCTTTTTCCGATTCATCCAGAATGTCGACGATCCCGACCGTACCGATTTCTTCGGGGCTGAAACCGTAAGTCCGGAAAGCCGCTGTGTTGCACGAAGTGAATGTGCCTTCGAGATCATGGGTGTAGATTATATCGTTGGCGTTCTCGAACAGCTCGCGGTATCGCTTCTCGCTTTCCTGAAGCGCGGCAAGGGTCTTTTTTCGATCGGTAATATCCAGTAGAGAAATAAGAGACTGTTTCGTACCGGGAATCAGTGCGACATTCATCAGAATATCCCGATGTTCGCCATTGCGGTGCTTGAGACGAAATTCATACTCGGTCGGTGCAGCAGAGGGTCTATCGACGAGCGCGGGACTCAGCCGATGGTCGGACGAGCGGCGAGGAACTCCGGCCGGGGTTCGGCGGCTTGAAAGGGAGCGAGCGGCCGATTTTCGACGCTGTTGTAGACCGCGAAGAGGTTGCTCCGTGGGTACGGCGAGAGATTGCCGG
>JBEPYC010000080.1:0-12289 GCA_041641555.1 Chitinivibrionales bacterium
AGGATGTATAAGGGTGAGGGGTTTCCAGCTGTAAGATTTGAGAACTTCAGATCGAGGTGTCTTCAGTTGAGCCAGCTTCTTTCCATTTTCGTCAATGACCCGTGCCCATGTTCCGCAGACAGCCACATCGCTTCTTCGTTCCATGTATTCTAACTGTCTTGAAAGTCTTCGCGGGTGGGATATGTCATCGGCATCCATTCGGGCGATGAGTTCGGACTCGGAAAGTTGGACCGCCAAATTTAGGGAATAGCAGATGCCCATATTCTTATCGTTTTGAACTAATCGGACGCGTTGATCCTTTTCTGCTGTGCGCTTTACTAGTTCAGCAGATCTATCAGTGGAACCATCATCTACCACAATGAGCACAATCTGGTGCAGAGTCTGGTTTAGGATTGAGTCGATCGCCTGCTGAAGGTAACGAGCACAATTGTAAACAGGTAGAATCACCGTAATAATTGGCATGCGGCTAATCTGAATAAAACTGCCCAGAAAGAGAATCTAAGGCCAGAATGCGGAAAAACACTCTTGAGTGGCACAGAGCAAAACAAGATGTCATAGATACTTTCCTCCTAAATATAACAAAAGCCCTCAATGACTTTCTGTTCAACGATTTTAAGATAAATGGTGAAGGCTCTGCAGGATATCCCCTTGCCCAATCAGTGAAATCCTCACTGTAGAGACCAACCTCATCGAATACATCGCGATGAACAAATGTGCTGGGATGACGCCCCAGGTCCGGGTTGCGGATTAGGGACTGCCATGTAAGCTGGTTGCCGGATACCTTACCGATGTGATTGCCTTGTTCATCGACGAAACCCATGTCTCCATAGGCGATTTGAGCCGGACCCCGAAAAGTGGACAGCCCCTTAAGGTAGTTTTAGTAGATAGATGGGGCAAGGGGCCATCCGTGGAAAGGGGGCTGATCAGCGACAATTATTCTTCGGGTCGACGACAATTATGGATCCGCGAAATTGTACCATCGGGTTGCGTTCGGAATGAGATGTCTCAGGAGAAATGTTTTTCCGGTTTGCCGCGCCCCAAAGAGTATATGCACGAAGGGCTTGGTGAGCATCGATGCCATTCGATGAGCATAATAGCGTGCGAAGTATGGCTGTTGCATATAAAAACCTGACTATTATTAAGTTTAATAAAAAAATAGTCAGGTTTTACTGAGATAGCAACCCTTATTTTGAAGATTTGCTACGTCTGAAATGACACTGCTGGGTCCAAGGGACGGAGGTCATTGAGCGGCGTCGAAATGCAGTCCCTTCCATCCCTTCTCACATGCTTGTATCACACCCTCGAACTTATGACTATAATCCCAGGCTCTTCTTCGATATCTTCGGCTTTACCGTCTTGAGTTTATCATCGTCTCCCTTACCCTTTTTCACTTTCGCGCCCCACTGGGAGCCAAGATCCGAGATGGTTGCCGGACGTTTGGGTTGGCGGGGACCGCGACGGTCGGGGCGTTGTTTGCCCGGGTCTTTCTGGCGCTGGTTGTCGCCGGATTCAGGTTTCGGGCCGGAGGCGTCGGGGCTTTTCATGGAGAGAGCGATTCGTTTGAGGTGGGAATCAACCGAGAGGACCCGGACTTTGACCACTTGCCCCACTTTGACAATGTCGTTGGGGTCTTTGACAAATCGATCGGCAAGTTCGGAAATGTGCACCAGGCCATCCTGATGGACGCCGATATCTACAAACGCTCCGAAATTGGTGACATTGGTCACCGTGCCTTCCAGGGCCATGCCTTCAGTGAGATCGGACAATTTCGTGATGTTTTCATCGAATTTGGCGTACTTGAATTCCTCGCGGGGGTCACGGCCCGGTTTTTCGAGTTCCGCCAGAATGTCATCGATTGTCGGTAAACCGATATCATCGGTGACAAATAGTTTCTTATCGACCTGCGCGAGGGCCTGCTTGTTGCCGATCAGGGAGTGAATGGATGTGCTCAGTGCGGAGGCCATCGAAGTCACGAAATCGTAGCGTTCGGGGTGTACGGAGGAATTGTCCAGCGGGTTATCCGCACCGGGGATACGAAGAAACCCGGCGGATTGTTCAAAGGCTTTCGGGCCGATTCCGGAGACATCGGTCAGGATGTCGCGAGAATGGAACGCCCCTTTTTCGTTGCGGAACTTGACAATGTTCTTGGCGTGGGTGCGGGTCAGACCGGAAACATACTTCAGGAGTTCTTCGGATGCCAGGTTGATATCCACCCCGACCGTGTTCACGCAGCTCTCCACGACTTCTTCGAGTGCTTTTTTCAGCTTGGACTGATTGACATCGTGTTGATACTGGCCGACTCCGATCGATTTGGGGTCGATTTTGACCAGTTCAGATAGCGGGTCCTGGAGACGTCGGGCGATCGAGACCGCGCCACGGACCGTGAGGTCGAAATCCGGAAACTCCTTGATCGCCACTTCGGAGGCACTGTAGACACTGGCGCCCGATTCGTTTACCACCACGCAGATCGGCTGATGTTCTGCCGGGATATCGGCAATAGACTCGCGTACGAATGACTCGGTTTCCCGTGAGGCCGTCCCGTTGCCGATCGCGATCAGCTTGATACCGTACTTTTGAATAAACGCCAGCAGGACCGCCCGGGCTTCATCGATTTTGTTCTGCGGCTGATTGGGGAAGATCGTGGCGTATTCAAGGTATTTTCCGGTATTGTCGAGTGCGACCATTTTGCAGCCGGTCCGGAACCCGGGGTCGAGGCCGATAACCGGTTTTCTGCCGGCGGGCGGGGACATCAGGAGTTCCCGAAGATTCTTCCCGAACACATCGAATGCCACATCTTCGGCTCGCGCGCGGACTTCGTTGCGGATCTCAGTTTCGGTAGCGATAGAGAGAAATCGATCAAGCGTGTCTTCGACCACCCGCTTGAGGGTCGGTTCGGCAGCGCTTCCAACGTGTGCAATGAGCTTGGATTCAAGATACGCAATGGCTTTTTCGCGAGGAAAAGCAAGTTCCAGGCGGAGGACTTTTTCTTTTTCTCCGCGGAGCATGGCCAGAAAACGGTGTGATGGAATTGCTTTGACCGGTTCTTTGTAATCGTAATACATTTCGAACTTGGTTTTCTTTTCCTCGAAATCCTTTTTTACCTTCGAGATCATCTCGCCTTCTTCCATGGCCATTTCGCGGAACCACTTGCGGATATCGGCATTATCCGAGAGTTCTTCGGCCAGGATATCGCAGGCGCCGCCCAGAGCTTTTTCGGGCGTATCGAACCCGGCTTCAGCGTTGATATACTTGGATGCTTCGGCGATGATATCCGCTTCGGGCGCCTCGAGGTCGTGAATCCAGCGCGCCAGGGGTTCCAGTCCGGCATCGCGTGCTTTTTTGCCCCGAGTTATTCGTTTGGGCTTGTACGGAAGGTACAGGTCTTCGAGTTCGGTCTTGCTCAGCGTTGCGTTGATCTTTTTTTCCAGCTCGGGCGTGAGCTTCTCCTGGGAGCGGATACTGTCGAGAATGGTTGCCCGCCGGTCATCGAGTTCTTTGTAATACTCGTACTTATGCTCGAGGTCCCTCACCTGGATTTCATCGAGACTCCCGGTGGCTTCCTTACGGTATCGGGAGATAAACGGAACGGTAGCCCCTTCATCGAAAAGAGCGAGTGTGTTTTGAACCTGAAATGTCTTGAGATCAAAATCTTTGACTAACTGTTCGGAAATATTCATCGAGCAAACTCCATAACGCGGAAAACGTAACGCAGGTAGTACGATTGGTCCCGGTGAGGGATCTGGGTTGGTTCCAAAAATATTATTTGAGAAGGGGCGAACAAGGAGGATGGTTGCAGCGGGGTAGCAGCTTAGCTGCAGTAGTGGGGCATCGGGCGGTGCCTGGTAAAAAAATGCCCTGGGAAAAGCGGCAACGCGCCCGCACTCTCGCACGTTTTTTCTCCTTTTTTTCCAGGAGGCGACCCCGGTTCTTTCTCTTAACAAAAGCAATGCCACAGGAGCAGCCGCCCCGGAAATTATGGACACACAATCCTCTTTCCCCCTTCTCGTAATCGAATTGCGCCAAAAGGTGGTATGTTCGCCAATCACAATATTGCGAACGAATTCCAGCTCTGCTGGAGGCTGGTCTCGCGGGAAGCTCCCCTGAGAAGCAGTTTACACAAAGTTTCTTACGCTCCCTTCGACAGGGTTTCTTCCAAGCTACACCCGGCTTCCTCCAGGGGGCAAGGCCATTTCCAAGGTACAAGCTGCTATTTCCACGTACAAAGGCGATTCTCCGACACGTGCATCCGTTTTGCAATGCGGAAGACATTTTTAGCAATTTGCAGCGCCTTTTGTTGATTTGCGAGGCCCTATGTGAAAGTGCGCAGGCGGCTGGGATATTTTGTGCAGGTATTCTGGCTCTATGAGACGGGTTTCGTTTCGGATCCCGGTTTGCAGTGAGATCTATCCGGGAGTCGGACCCGTACTTGATGGTGCACGCGTATTCGGCAGGTGTTCAACCGTTGTTTCGATAACGACAACGGGCATGAGTACGAGTGGGAGTACGAAATCGCATTGTACACGGGTGGCCCCAAAAAAGATATTGATTGAAACCACAGGGGGTAGCCATGGCGGATTCCGATCCGTATCGGATTATACATACGCTCCAGAATATCGAACATGTCGGTACGAGCCCAGCACTTTGGGCAGGTCTTTTCTCAGGTGTTTCCGAATCCGAGATAGATATGAAAGAGCTGAGCGAGGCGCTGAGCCGTGAGCCGACTGTCAGTGCGCAGCTTCTCAAAGTTGCCAACAGCCCTCACTATTACCGCGGGAGACGAATCAGTACCATATCCCAGGCTGTCATGCATCTTGGATTGCACATGGTAAAGAAGGTGCTTCTTGCCGTCGAGCTGATCGGGCTCTATCAGAACCGTAGCGATACTTCGGGGTTCGATTCCAGTCTGTTCTGGCGGCACACACTGGCCGGGGCAATGCTGGCTCAGGAAATCGCTCAGAACAATCGGTTCGAAGAACCCGAGGTGGCATACGTGTCCGCCTTGCTTCGTGATCTTGGCGTACTGGTTATCAGGCAGTACTTCCCCGACCTTTTTGTGGAGATGCTCACTGCCGTGGAATCTCGGCAGATCTCCTTCCGAAAAGCGTCGGCGGCGGTCTGCGGGATGAGTCACCGCAGTATCTCGGTGCATGTTGCGACCCGGTGGGACCTTCCTGCCCGCATTGTCCTTCCTCTCAATGAACGGGCGATCGGCGATGAACACCAGCAGGATGTACGGCGGTTTATGGAAGTCGCCGACACAATGCTCTATCAGTATGGGTACGCAAACTGGGACAAATATTTCAGCGAAATTGCTTCGGAAACGGATATAATCGTTACCGGGCTCGATCGCGAATCGATGGATTCACTCTGTGCGAAAATTTTTCCCGAGGTCGATGAGATTGCCGCACGTGTCTTTCTTTGATTCGGCATGGGCCAACACCAGCCGAAGGAGTTGGCCGGCAAGGCGATTCCGGGAGCATTATCGCGGGGTAATCCCGATGGAGTGAGCGGGGTCTATCAGACCAACGCATTCAGGCCAAAAAAACAGACCGACGGTTTTCCCGCCGGTCTGGAGAGCGCTTGCTGGTAAGGGCGCCACTGGAATTGCAGGCTACCTCGGTCCACCCGGACGATGCGCGTGGGCTTCGGCGCGATGTCCAACTCGAGTTTCGAACGCTCGCCATGCGGCCAATACCAGAACCACAAAGCCGACAGCACCTATGTTGATCGGTGCCCATAACGCTGGTATAAACGACGACGCGATTAACCAAAGCCCAAGGAAACCATCGACCATCCCTTGCCATTTTCGGTTCGGGCTCCAGAAACCAAAGATTGCCATGATCGCACCAGTGATAAAAAAGTTCGTCGGATTTATTATAAACGCAACTCCCGAAACAATAGCCCACATTGCAGCGAAAATGTTGATCCATGCCTGCCACATATGCTACCTCCTTTCCCGTTGAGTTCAGAACGAATCACTTCCGTTCTCCCTTTTTACAGCGCAATTTCCGTTCCCGGAGAATTGCCGTGATCGGGACAAAAACGCGCACAGGCCAGCAGAGATTACCCTTGTAGAAGCTCGCGAGCTTCACGCTTTAACACCGGATCGTAGTGGCTGGTGACGGGCAGTTCGAGAACTGTTTGGAGGTGATCCCGTGCCGAAGGATCCTTGTCCATCTCAAGAAGTGTTTCTGCCATCGCGAGATGAGCATAGGGATTCTCGGGATCGAGTTCCAGTGCCTTCTCCAGTACCCGTCGGGAATCTTCCAGGCTACCATCGGGAAGCTCCCCGTAGAGGAGTCGGGCGATCGTTTTGAGCCAGCCCCCGGTTGTAGCGACTTCCCGGTAATAGGAACCAAGAATAACATAGCTTGGTGAGTAGGTGGAATCCAGTTCGATGGCTTTCCGTGCATTTTTTTCAACCACGCGGGAGAGCCTTACTTTCTGTTCTCCTCCGCTTGTCCGGGCAAGGTTACCTGCCACTGCAGCGGAGAGGAAATACCCCATCATCGAATCGGGGTATTTCTGCCTGAGCGTGTCGGCATGCCGAAGAGCTACTCTGAAAATGTCCTCGGCATTATCCTCCTGGACCTCTTCGGCGACATCGTTGTATGCCCGTGTCAGTTTCATCAGGGCTTCGTAGGAATCAGGGCACCTACGATAGGCCTCTCGATATGTCTCCAGCGCCTGGGCATTCTCGTAAGCTTCATAGGCGTTGTCGGCGGCAGCGAGCAGGGAATCGGGAGGGCACTGATTCTGCGCGAAAAGGCTTGCAGCGGTCACAAGCACTGTCGCTATCGCTCGGAGCGTTCTTTTCATTATGTTCTCCCCTGAAAAGGTACTCGTTTCCGACTCGTACTAATCCTCCCCCTTGTGTTACCTGAAAAAATCGTACCGTACGACTCCCCGTACGGTAAAGAATCCATCCAGCTCTGTTTCGTCCCCTCCTCGCTCAATCATCAAAGGCGCATAAAACAGTTCGGCATTCACTCCGAGCTTGCGCAGTACGCGAATATCCAGTCCTGTCGACAGGAATCCGAGCGTGCCCTCAGTCTCCAGAACTGAATTGTCTCTGAAACCGCGGCTCAGGAGAGCGTCGACTCTGAACCGGGGAAAGGCATATCCGATACCGATCGATCCGTAGGGACTGATTCGGGGGACCGAATGCCGCAGGTAACCGATAAGCACTTGCATCCCGGCATATCTTGAGATCAATCGATCGTTTGATACCTCCTGGCATCCGTACGGGTTTTGCTCCGAGCCCGGCGCATGCGCAACGACGTCCTCGCTGCAGGTAACTGACCCTTCAAAGGTGCCATAGTGGCCATGCGCCCGGAAACCAAGGTTCCACGCTCCCGGCAGATCAAGCGGGTATTCGAGTGCTGCGCCAAGAAAATGCGGTTTCAGGTCAAATACTTCTACCGGGGGGATATAGCTTACAGAAAACAGTATTTCCAAGGGGAGTCCGATCTGCACGCGTGGGCGAAGCAACAGGGGGGCTTTGTTGAGGTCTTCGTGCTTGCTCCCGCTGAATCCGACTCGCTGCTGACGAGTTGATAGATTGGGTATTCCTGTGACCTCTCCGCCGAAAGAAAAGTATCCCGCAGGGAATGCACGTGGGAGTTGGATACCCGAGAAGATCAACGCAGAAGCGAAATATTTCATCGCCCAGGCTTCGGGGCTCCTGAATTCGACTTCTTGTGGTTTAGCTGCAAAAGTGGGAAACTGGTTCGCGAAAAGGAAAAAAAGCACTGCGAAACAGATGGTTCTGATAAAGCTTTGAGCAGTGATACCTGGAGAATATGTCATGAACGCTATCCTGGAAATCCGGAAAGACACGCGATTTATGGACCGAAACTGTCAAAAATGCAAGTTCTATGCCTGGAAGAGCCGGTACGGGCATAGCCTCTCAGTTTTCCGGTTAGCCGGTTTTGTCTTACGGAAACTGGCGGGAGCTTATCGCGTGGTACGGGTGTACAGAGGTTGTGTGGACAAGCGAGTTAACCGTTGAGCAGTGGCCTAATCCAAAGCGGCAGATCGGAGGAGGCGGAGAAGCATCATGAACGTGCGTGCATCATTCTTTGCGCACGTGCACTTTAACACGGACCGTTGAAGGTGCCCTGGGAGAGAGCGAGGTACCCGATGGGGGCTGGAGTTTCAGAAATACGGTACCATCCTTTTTGATCGTTTCCAGGGCAAGGGGTTCGGTTGGAATAGTGTTGACTTTACCCCACACCGATGCATCGACCCTGACGGAAACGGAATCCGGTTCAGCTGAAAGCCGCTCGATATCTATTTTTTCATTGAGCTCTCCGCTGGTTGCCACGCGAATCGGAAGAGAAACCGTTGCTTTCCGGCTGGCCTGAAACTCTATCACTCCCGGCTCAATCCGTATAAGATCGAGCCCCGGAGGGAGAGGGACATGCTTGTTGTCGACCAGGAGTTCGTGTGCTCCCGTATCGATTTTGGCAAGATCAATGGAAACTGGAGCGAATCCATCACTGGCCGAAAAACTTCGCTCTGGACCCGAAATCGTCAGCTTGGCTTCGGTCGGCAACTGCTCCTCGATTATGAGCCCCGAGGGGAGATTGCGGTATTCAATCGGAACTTCGACGGTCCGATATACTTCTTCGACCCGATAAGCAATCAACAGCCACAAAAGTGCGGAAAGACCAAGGGAAACGGCTTTCAGTCCCAGGTTTTCTTTGAGCCACCCTGATTTTGTTCGTTTCAGTGGTTCAGGAAACGTCGAATCATAGAATCCTTCGATATGCTGTTTCAGAGTCGCCGAAGAATCGACCGGATGGAGACGCCCCCTTCGTGCAATGCTGATCGTCCCCCGCTCTTCGGAGACTACGATAGCAAGGGCATCGGACTCTTCCGAAATGCCCAGAGCTGCCGTGTGGCGGGTACCATGAGCCCCGACTTCCTGAAGATTATCGGACAGAGGGAGCAATACACCAAGGCGGGTTATCCGGGAGTGATCGACCAGAACCGCCCCATCGTGACCGGCGGAATGGTGGTCAAAAATGCTGCAGAGCAACGGATAGCTTACCTCGCCATTTACATCGACTCCGCCTCGTGTGTGACGATCCAGTGTTTCTCTTCCCTGGAGCACGATAAGCGCACCGGTCTTGGACTCGGCAAAATCGTGCACGGTGCTGATGATCGTATCGATTACCGGCAGGCGTACAGCAACGTAGCGCTTCCTGCCGAAAACGCGTCGTCCGGCAAGCAGACTAAAGCTTCTGCGTATTTCCGGCTGAAAAATGAGGACAAGGGCGACAAGTGCTGCCGCAAATCCTGCATGGAACAGCAGCGAAGTGACATACATGTTCAGTACTCTGGTGAGCATGTAGACGAACACGACGATGCCGATTCCGATCAGCACGGTTCGCGAGGCTTTACGGCGAAACCAGTAGAGCACGAAGTACAGGATAATGCTGATGACCAGTATATCGAGCACATCGCCGATGTGGGTGTTTGCCCTGAGTTGCTGGAGTTGAGAGATGATTGTTTCGCGCATAGTTGTTTTGTAAAACCTTGGCCGCATCGGCTGTTTAGCGGCGGGCAGATGTTATGCTGAGCGCTACCCAAGCCGGTGGCAGATCACTGTGCAGAGGTGTTCTGTCTCTGTCTGGTGGGAATCCGTTACCTGCCGGAGTATTCGGTGTCTAAGAAAATGTACCCTCCCATCCATGAACTGCAAACGTTTTCGATCGGCTATCTCAGGCGGCCGCCAGAAGCGTGAGGGTCAGGACAACTACCAGAAGCCGCCAATAAGGATACGCACACGGATGCTGCTCGCTTTAGAAGACTGAGTGTGCTGCTGCGGGTCATACGCTTGGGGTTTATCTCCAGGAAAATTCATGACTTACTTTTCCCCAGCACTACGACCGATAGGGAATCGATATTGCGGACGGAATAATTGGAAAAATGAGGTGTTCAGAGGCTCTTCAGTTCAGCTGGCGCAAGCGGGATCTCAGGCGAACAAGAAATACTTCGAAACCAGAAAAAGTAGGGCAGCCTCCCGAAAAAAACGAGCGTAGCTTTTGAAAAAAGGCGGAAGCGGAACAGTGCTCAAAAAACGTCGTTTCAGGTTTTCGTGTGAAAAGATTCGGGGCTGTTCGCGACGAAAGTGGTTGATGTTGACAGGTCTTGTTAGCGTACATGTATATTGTCAGGGTCAATCTACCCCACTTATCAACTCGTCTGGAGCGCACGGTGAAATATGTCTGGTCAATATTGCTGGCAGGGCTCATTGTCGGATGTACCAAAGATTCTTCCGGTCCAACGTCGGTACAAATCAGTGAAATGTGGGAAAGTGTCGCGCGTTCTTCGGAAGAGGCGCTCTATCTGATCGGGTATCGCTCAGACAGTACCCGGTACGAAGGGGAACAGGTACGCCTGGTGGGAACCGGGTTTGCGGTGGGCGAGCATCAGATCGTCACCAATGCACATGTAGTAAACGCCTTGCTCAGACTCGACGACTCTCTGCCGCCGATCGCGGTCCGCGCGGGAAACACCGTCTCGTCTTCCTCGATATTGTCACTGAAGGAATTCAAGATTCATCCACGATACACGGGAAGTTATGCATCGGCAGATCTCGCCATTCTTCGGGTCGAAGAACAGCTTCCGTTTTCTCTCCCTCTGGCATCCGATGCCGAAATGGATTCACTCCGCGCCGGATCTTCCATTGCCACCATGGGTTTTCCCGGGGAGACGATCGTGTGGTCGCTTACCGAACCCACTCCCAGCTTCAAAGAAGGAACCATATCCTCGGTTCACTCTCTGGACAAGCCGGATACCGCCAACCCGCATAGTTTTTTCCTGCAGCACAACCTGGATCTGACCGGCGGTACAAGTGGGAGCCCCATTTTCAATGTCCACGGCAATGTCATTGCCGTGAATAACAGTGGCGTTTTCTATACCGCAATTGGCTACGGAATTACCTCGTCCTACCTCGATACACTGCTTGGCAGTACCGAATACGATACATTCAGTACCTACAGCATGCCGGAGGTCAGAAGGTTTACCGACAGCCGAAGTGGCGCTTCGGTCCGAATCGATGGAATGAAGGTCGGTGCGGTTTCTTTCTCTGAGCTCAAGGGCCATTGGGGATACGACTACAACCTGGTAGTTGAAAACGACTCGATTCGTGTTGTCGAATACACCGATTATGAATCCTACCGGGTGCTGGCATTTGTCGAGAAAGCGGACTGGTACAGCCGTAACAGAGATTTATGCGTGATGTTTCTTCTGACCAATATACCCGGACAAAACCGGCTCAATTCGTTTTCGCACTACATCTACGATGATATTCTGGTGGGGGCTTCGAAAACAGGCATTCAGCTGCATTTCGGTATCTGTAACACCCGGCCTGTAGCCGGAAAACTGTGTGCCTATGAATATGCAGCTAACGGTGAATTCTACTATCCGCGGAGAGGGGTGAGTTTTCTGTTCTTTGAAGATGACAGTTACTGTAGCGCTATAGCACTCTATGCTCCGGACAGCGCCGGAACACCGCACTTTCCCGGGTTTGATGCGTCGCTGATTACGCGGTACGGTTCCGGAGAGAGCGAGGACTTTCGGCCGCCGGAGGACACAACGGTGACCCTGAAGTACGCATCGGGAGCTATTATGTCTCGGCGTACCTACAAAGACGGAAAGCTGGAGGGAACGGTCGAGGAATTCGATGAAAGCGGCGCGCTACGTCTGAATGCTGACTTTTCCGGAGGTAAGAAGCACGGCGTTGTAAAGGGATACGACAGTACCGGCGTACTCCGGTGGCTCCGCACGTATTCACTGGATACTCTGAATGGGCTTTCTGCCAATTTCTACGGCATGACGGCTGCCAATGATACGCAAAGTGTAAGGATGTTTCGTGATGGAGAATTCCATGGGCCTGCCCGCGAATACTACGAAAGCGGAGGACTTGCAGCGACTGAAACGTTTGTGAATGGTCTGCTCGAAGACACTTCCAAAACTTTCCATATCAACGGAAATCTCTGGGTAACCGCGGTGTACGATTCCGGCAAGCTCGATGGACAATACGTGGAATACTATTCCGGCGGTCAGGTGAAAATGAAAGGGACATACAAGGACAGCCTGAAACATGGACTGTTCATCGAAAACAAATTCGCTAACGATACTCTTCTGCCTAAGAGCGAAGAAACCTACGAAAATGGAAAACTGGAAGGAGTTGCGAAGTACTACAGCTCCTCAGGTTCACTTCTCTCCATAGTTCCTTTCGAAAACGGCAAAAAACATGGAACGGTAAGAATGTATT
>JBEPYC010000081.1:0-11276 GCA_041641555.1 Chitinivibrionales bacterium
AACGCTTCCACCCGTTTCGGGCCTAACCCTGGAACCAGAGAAAGTGGGGAGAGGAAATCTATACGTTGATCGATCGGTCTTCGGGGCATGATATATCACACAGGTGCAGGTTCTGCTCTGAAAATAGATTTATGTCTTCATAATCCTGGTGCACGGGGAGTTCCCCTCTGGCTGGTCGAGCTCTGGTCTATTCTGCTTACCGCTTCAGCCCATGCTTTTCCATAATTGTTCGCTGTGGGATCATTGGACAGGTTGGCCAGTACAATCGATGCCTTATCGGTCACATAAGGCCAATCAAGATCGTTTCTTCCGGCAATAAACGCAACCCGGTCCAGAAGATCGCCGCTTCGGGTGCGGAGAGTGATCGTGTTTCCGCTGGTCGATGAAAAATCAAGAAGGGTTATCGAGGTATCCGCCCAGGGAATATCGCTTCGGGCAATCACGGCAAACCCTTCAGCGGGAATGGCAATGCCTCTCAACAATCGCTGTGTCCCATTCTTCTCAAGATACAGTGTGTCGAAAAAGAGGCTTTCGGGGGTGGGGTTGTAGAGCTCGACATATTCGGAATCATTGGCCGCGTACATGATCTCGGATATGATCACCGGAGAGGAATCCGGTTCTGCCTCGATGGAGTCACTTGTACTCATCCGTGCCTCCACCAGGGTCACTCCCGGATCCTCGGTCTGCACATCGATCCCCACAAAGCCGACAGTCACAAACGAAGCAGTCAGGGTAATATCATCATGCCCGAAAACGAGCGAATCGGACCAGTGCACGATGGTGTCGCCCGTGCCGCTCAAACCGGAAACAAGAAGCAGTCCCTCCGTACCATAGGGGATTTTGTCGAGCGACAAAAATTCACGTGCAGAAGAAGTATGCGATGTGACAGGAGCAGCGGCATTCCACTGCCCGATGCTGCCGTGAAACGAGACACGCACAGAATCTATGTCATCCTGAAAATCCGACAGACTTATGTATATCGATCCGCAAATTGGAGAAAGAGTCATACTCAAGGATATTGTTTCATTGGGCAGAAACGTTTTCACCACCGATTGTGCTCCATGAATGGTATCCAGGTTTGCATCGACTGTGAAAGCCGTTATATTCCGGTCTTCCCCCGCCTGTACATCAAAGCTCTCGTATACAATAAGATCCGAAAAGCGGTCAACTACAAAGGAAAACCGCTCCGTTCCCATATCCTCCGCTTCGACTACTACAATTAAGCTGTCCCAGCCGGTGTTTTGGGATGCCGCTCTTTTTGCCATGTGGCGCTCGGTCTGCAATCGTGCCGCAAACTGAATCGTTGATCTGCCTTCACTCGATACTACCGGATTGTGACCACATCCCCAGAATGCCGACACGCTCGCTATAAGATACACCAGCGACGAAGTCCGCGTCATTGTGCTTCTCCTATCAAGAAAGGTTACTGAATTTGACCGGAGAAGACATTAACGCAACGGGCATGCCAGCGATGCAAATTGCCGAAATTACGCGGTTTCGGACGGTTTTGGGGAGAATGCCTGCCAGAGAAGGTGTTGTTGGCAGGTGCAATATTGCGACGCTTTTCAGAAAAGTTGCAAAAACGCGACAGTTTACGTACAAACAAAAAAAATTCCCGGACACTGGTGCCCGGGAATTAATCAACAGGTCTGATTTGACCAGATCGCTTTAGCGGCCTTCCTTCCAGGCATCGGATGCCTGCAGGTTGCCGTCGACATAGGTCCAGACAATTTTCTGATAGCGGATGCAAATCTCTTCGAGATGCACGTACCGTTCTTTTGCCGGATCTTTTACATTGTACATGATCGGCTTAACCGAACAGATCTTACAGCCTTCAAGCTTATGATTGAAATACTCTGTTTCCGTACCGGTGTCATCGATCCGGAACCATTTCAGTTCAATCTCCGAGAACGTCTGACCTTCACAGACCGCCTTGTACAGGTAAGGCGACGATGCATCAAACGCTTTCACGAGGGTAATCGCCTCGTGCTTACGCGTGCCTGTGAGCTTACCGGTATCCGGATCGGTCGGAATTCGAACTTCGTGCTCGAACTCAAGCACTTCGATACTGCCTTCGCGACCGGCAACGTCCACCGAACCCTTCACATCACTACTATTCTCGTCCTTCATCCACATGTAAGCAGGAATCGGCATACCACGCTCCTTTCAGGGCATGTAGTTGTTGGGAACAAATCCTCCACACACAAATTGACTGGTCTTCTTGCTCTCTGCACCTATAATATGTGTTGGTTACATGTGAGTAGTCTGTGATCAAAATCACATTTCTTCATTTTTTTTGCAGACAAGACAAAAAACCACATTTCCAACCAAGACAGAAGAGACGGCAACCCTGCTAAGGGCTGCCGTCTGCGGTAACACTATTTGCCCTTGGGCATCTGAGAGACCAGAGAAAGATTGATATCGATTCCCTCGATCTGGAAATGCGGCATCACGCTCATTCCAACGCTGAAAAAACCGGGATTGTCTTCCACTTCGTTTACACTTACTTCGGCGGCCTTCAGCGGGTGGGTCGCGATGAGGTCCGGCCCTGGATCATTCATTTCAGTGACAAGTTTCTTGATCCAGTCATTGAGCTCATCTTCCAGAACCTTCTTGCTCTTGGTCGAACCGATATTCTCTCGCTGTATCACTTTGAGGTAGTGCGCAATACGCGAAACGAGGAAAATATACGGCAAACGGGAGTTGATTCTCATGTTAGCCGTTATGGTAGGATCATCGTATTCCTGCGGTTTCTGAGAGGAATTCGCCGAGAAAAAGCAGGCGTAGTTGCGGTTTTTGTAAAATGACAACGGGATGAATCCTTCCTGGGCGAATTCGAATTCCCGAGTTTCGGGGATAAGAATCTCTGTAGGAATTTTCATCTGGGATCCCTTACCGACATCATACAGATGGATGGGCAGGTCTTCGACTTTACCACCGGACTCGGGGCCCCGAATCTGGACGCTCCAGCCGTTTTCCACAAAAGACCGTACCATGTTTGCGGCAAAAGCAAACGATGCATTGCCCCACAGGTACTTGTCGTGTTCGTCACCCTTGACACCTTCTTCATAGTTGAATTCTTTCACCGGCTGCGTGTCGGAGCCGTAGGGAAGGCGAAGGAGAAAACGCGGAAGAGTCAATCCAACATACCGGGAGTCTTCGGTCTGGCGGAATCCATTCCACTTCAGGAATTCCGAGCGCTCCATGTAGTTGTGCAGGTCTTCTATTTTCGGAAGGTCATGGATGTTTTCCTTGCCGAAAAATTTCGGTGTGGCCGAGCCAATGAACGGACAATGGCAGGCTGCGGCAACTTTGGAGATTTCCTGAAGCAGACCGATTTCGGCGGCGTTGCTGCCGAAGCTGAAATTGGAGACCATTGCCGCGTATGGTTCACCACCCGGCGTATCGTACTCATCGGTGTAGACGTGTTTGTACAAGCCACTCTGGATTGTCTCGGGTGCATCCTCGAAATCTTCTGCCAGTTCGTCTTTGGAGACATCGAGGATATCGATTTTGACGTTCTTCTTGAAATTGGTCCGGTCAACCAGGAATTTGAGCCCACGCCAGGTCGACTCGAGTTCCTGGAATTTCGGGTTATGCATGATCTCATCGAGCTGCGCCGAGATTTTACGATCGATTTCAGCAATCTGACTATCCAGAAGTACCTTGTCGATTTTGTCGACCGTGGTACCGGATTCAATCACGCTGCTCACGAAAAAGGCCAGTGCAGCACCGATACGTTCGTTGGGCTTACTCTCAGCCAATGCTTCGGCGTTTTTATACGCGACGACATCGACCGCCTCCTGAGGCACATCGAGATTCATCGTCTGGTAGATATACTCCAACCCCGAAGCCGATTCGGCCTGAGCTTCAGCTTTTTTTTCTTCTTCTGCTGCCATAGTTATGCTCCCTCAGTGGTTTGAGATTCGTCTTATTTTTCTTCGGATGATTCTTCTTCTTTCGGTCCCTCAGGAACAATCTGCTTGAGCTGTTCATAGAGTTCCTGGGCCGAACCCGAGTCTTTGACTATTTCCTCCAGGCGCTTACGGAATTCGCGGTTATCGAGCAAGTTCGATTTCAGGTCCTTGAGGAGATTGCGGGCGGCCAGAAGACGGCTTATCTCGGGAACATCTTTGGCTATGTTCTCCGGCTTGAATGAATCGATATTCTTCATATCCAGGTCGATACCAATCGAGCCTTCATCGGTAATCTTGTTGTCGACCATGTACTTCAGCTTCAGATCCATGCTCTCCATGACCTGCGTGAAGTTATCCTTGTTGATATTGATCTTTTCGCGGTCTGCCAGCCGGCCATCTTTTTCCTGCTGAGAAAAATCACCGGTGACCAGAAGCTTCATGGGAAGCTCCACTTTCTTTTTGGCATCACCTTTGCCCACATCGAGTTTGAGATTGATACGAGCCGCGGGTATTTCGTTCTGAAAACTTCCTGGCATGATGAACCTGCCTTTCTGTTAATGAGGTTTATTTGCTAAGCTCAAATGCCTTCATGGGATTGACCTGAGAAATTCTTTTTAATATAGTATTATGCTTTTCGGTAAGCACTACCTGGACGTTTTGTGGCTTTGAAGCACGAGCTACCTTTATTGCCTGAATCAGACCAGACCAGGCCTCGGTTGCAAGGTCGGGATTCCACTTGTCCAGTTGATAGGTGCCGACCTTTTCATCGAGAGACTCGAAAATCGAGAGTGCGATATCCGGTTGTTTCGCTTTCATGAGTACCTGCCCCAGAAGAATAGACCGTCGGAAATTGTCTTCTTCGCTTGCCGAATTGCGGATACCGTTTTGCGCAACAGCCAGTGCCTGTTGAATGTTTCCACCGGCTACCAGGCCATTGATCTCCTTTCGTTCGTCTTCCAGCGGGTCACTGCCTCCACCCCCGGATCCGCCCGAGCTTTCGCCGTCTCCGGAAAATGCCGGAAGGACCTCTTCGGTGATCCAGGTACTTGTTACGCCATCGCAGAACCCCGATCCATCGGAAAAGGACAGGTTCTCCAAGCCTGGGAGCCGTTTGAGCAGAAAACCGAGTTCGAAAATGATCATGTTCTGAATCGGCTCGTAGAGTTTACCCATCTCTTTACAGGCTGTGGCAGAATAGCGCTGAAGATCGAGCCACAGATGATTGCTGCCACCGCAGAAAACTTCTTCCGCTTTTTCGTGCAGCGTTTTCCAGTCCCCCTGATTCAGGGTATTCTCGAAAAAGGACCGTTGCTGCGGATTCGGTGCGGGTAGCTGCGTCTTGCCATCCTGGGCAGGTGGAAGATTGCCGAAAATATCCCACCGAAGAGAACGCATCAGGCGAAAGCCCATGATTTTCTGCGGTTCCTTTTCCTGAAGAAACCGCGCCGGACGCCGGGCAATGGTCTGGGCCTGCTTGGGAGTGTCCATTGGCTCCGGTCCGCCGGAGCCTGAAGGTGCCTGCGCGGCAGGAGCACCGCCCGATTGAGCAGGTCCTGAAGCACCCCCGGATGCAGCAGATTGAGACGAAGGTGCTTCTGAGGGTTGCTCCTGGGGTTTTGGCTTGGTGGACTTTTCCCAGGCCTGGGCATTTTTGAAAAGAGTCGAAGGAAACGGGGCACCGTCGGGAAACTTTTCATCGAGGATCGGCCGAAGGGCCGTGAGCGATTCCACCAGCCGGTTCACGTCTTCGTAATCGCCTTCAGCTGGTTTCTTTTCTTTGGCAAGATCACTGAACCGGTCTTCGGAAAGCCACTTGAGGCCTAACTGCTTCGCACGCACCCGCTGGGGATGCACCGCATCCCACTGTTCCGATGCCAGCTTGGTCATGCCCTCAAAGATATCGGCCAAATGGCCCCATTTTTCCTCGCGGAGAACCGCGTAGGCCAGAAAGCACATTACACGAATGTCTTTTGACTTCTCCTTGAGAATCGTCGTTGCCTTTTCCTGAACCAGATCAAGATCGATTCCCCCCAACTTGCCCATCTCACTCTTCAGGGCGTCGAAATCACCGTCGTAATTGACGTTCTCCCCCATGGGGCTCTCGCCGGGTATGGGCGTAGTAATAAGCTCCAGAAGCTCTGCCATATTGCTCCTATGGTCAAATTTGGTACAAGAGAACAATATACTAAAGTTGTCTTTACCGGAGAAAGGGTGAAAGCAAAAACAGGTGTTCTGGTGATGTGAGCACTTTCCGGCCAAATTAAAAAAGGGAGACCGTTAACAGGCCTCCCTTCGCTGATCAATGCTCCTGAGCGGGCGCTCTTATTGGGACAGTGCGGCATCCCGTTCCATAATCAGTATGTCGTTGTCCTTACCCAGTGCGATTTCTCCCTGGCTGTTTGCCATGACCAGGTAGTTCACCGAATTGTAAGTGATCATTACGTTACTCTCACCCAGGGAGTTAACATATTCAGATACCGTGGAAGACGGGAGGTTGCCCAGCGAATCAAACATCATGTGCCCGGTCGAATCCACCCAGACGGCTGTCATCGGCGCGCCGACATTGAGAACGCTTGTGACCTCCGAAGTGTCACCCACCCACGGACCCGCGATATCCGGACCGGTCTTTTGAGACCCAACCTCCATCAATTCAACTGCTTCCATCACAGAATCAGACAGAGCGATAATGGAAACCTGCATCGGGTCAATGGGATCTGCAAGGACTACGTAGATTTTTCCGCTATAGTCATCGACAATCCATGCTCCCGAACCAGAATCGATCCGCGGATTATGTATTGTGAAGTTCATGTCGCTACCGTGAGTTATTCCATTGAAAGCCGTACGGGTAAGCGCAGAATCCAGTACCGTCCAATCTCCTTGGAAGGCAAGCGGATCGGATGTCGAAGTCGAGTCACCCGTGCCTGGGTCTGAGACGAAACCCGGATCGATCAATTCAACAGCATTGGTCGTACTCAGCTGAAGAATGGAAAGCTGCGTCGGGTCACCCGGATCGCCGGCGACAATAAATGACTTACCCATATTGTCTTCTACGTACCAAATTGCGGTCAGAGAATCGAAACGGGGATTGGTGACATAGAATGGAGTGTCTGTGCCAGTAACAACTCCGTTATTGCCTACATTGGTCAGGTTGAAATCAAGCGTCTGCGAATCCCCCTGATAGGGCACCGGTTCCGCAGAGGTGGTTGTCGTGTCCGAACCGGGATCCGAAGAAACGGAGTACACCAAAACTGCCTGGTTCTGCATTGCCACCTGCGTTAGATCCATTGGATCACCGGCGATCAGATAATAGTGATCGTTGCGCATGGCAACCCAGCCGTAGTAGTCATCGTAGTGCGGCATGCTGACTTGAATAACCTCCTGGGTGCCGTACACTATCGCCGTGTTACCAACCGAACCCAATGAGTTGCCCAATGTTTGCGAGTCACCGTCATACAGAACCCACGACGGGTCAGGGTTCCATGTGTCGCTGCCATCCACAGGCATGACCATTACCGCCTCTGTTCCGTTATGAGACAGCAAAAAGACTGCTCCGGTGTATCCGGGATCCTCCAGGATGACATACGTCACCCCATCGGAGCCGTCAACAAGCCATTCGCCTTTCATGTCGTCCCTGAACGGATTACTGAGCGTTAATGTTGTCTGGGTACCATCGACCATACCCCGGTAATCTACCTGATTCAAGGCATCATACACAGTGGTAGAGTCACCGGTAAAAGGCATTGCATCCATCGGCATGGAATCCATGATATCGACCAGGACCAGATATGCCCCGTTGCCGTCGGCGTCCGGACCCAGCATGACCTGCTCCCAATTCTCGTGAGCTTCGAGTACATAGTACTCGCTGGAATCTTCGGTGATCACTATCCAGGGTTCCTGGGATTCCCGCGGCTGAATCCCAACGATCTTCTGATACACCTGCCCTGATTCGGTATCGAGGATCGCCATGGAATCAGTCGTCGTCAGCGCTTCCTGCAGCACGGTTTCCGGGCCAACAAAGGGCAGCGGCCCTTCGTGTTCGCCACCATAGTACTGGCGTTCAGTGTACCAGCCGGACCACGTACCTGTAGGCTGCCAAACGTCTCCATAACCGGTGAGCTTCAGGACAAAATCATACTCTTCGTGCTCAAAAGAGCTATCCGTAGAGAAAAACCCGATCAGAAAGAGGGTATCACCCGTCGCCGGATCTCCCGATCTGAACAAGTCACCATTCAGGTGATACTTTATTCCATTGACGTTGGTATTGAAGCCCAACGATGGCCACATTCCTGGTGACCAGAACGCACCATTATCGGTCAGGGTATCACCACTATCCATAGCTACTTTGACGGTATATCCGTTCGAGCTTTGCTGGATAGCCAGTGAAAGATCCCGTGCGCTGTCTGGGCGATGGTACGCATCGCTCGGCGGCGGGCCAAAATTCGAGTCATTGGAACCACCCCCCCCCGTGAACTCATCAAAATTGTAGTCTCTGGTTTCCGCTGCCATGAAACGCCCGACATAGGGTCCGCCCATAGTCGAGTCATCGACGATATCAACCCATCCTTCCAGATGCTGCCCTTTGGTGAACCGGAACTTCAGGTATTTGCCCGTCTGTATTCCGGAAACGATCGGTATAGTAAATACCCATTCACCATAGTTGAAACGAAGAGGTCGATCGAAATTAATGCCGTTTCTTGGAACGTTGGGCAAATCGGTAGAATCGATCCATATCCGATCTCCGGCGGAATCCGAAGATGTAATCGTTACATTGAGTGCTACGCGCTCACCACCATCTGGCTCGAGCACTCCATACCATGTACCGACCGGCGCTGCCTGCTTGATCGATTTAGTCGGCTTGCTTTCGTGATTCCACGGATCGGTTGCTGCGAGGAACTCGATTTCATTGGGGAAACCGTCTCCGTCATCGTCCATCGCCAGCTCTGGACGCCACTCCGGACTCTGCTGCAGCACATCCGCAATCATATCACCTTCAACATCTTCCGGTGTGCTGGTCTTACTCTGTGGATCACTTCCAGCAAGCGCCTCCATGAAATCAGGATAGCGATCTCCATCGGTATCCAGTGCGAAATTGGGGTACTCTGCCGGGTCATCAGGATTGGTGCCGTACCCTTGTTCGATCCAGTCCGGATAAAGGTCACCATCACGATCACCGAACATGTCCTCGCCCGAGCCAGGCCCCTCACCGAAATCCATCATGAGATCAGGCATCTGATCCATGAACGTGAACACACCGGGACCAAACCCGTGTGAACCGAAATCTGAATCGGCTATGATCTCAGTTGCAGTGCTTATTGTCGAAGCCACTGTATCGTTGATTCCAACGACCTTCCACAGGTACACTGCCTGGTCTGCCGGAGCGAAACTTGATAGCCGTTGCTCGAATGGAGGAAGCGGTACCGGCAGTGAGGTCGGACGAACGGTGAGGACCTTTCCTCCCGTGACCGCCCCATTTGCACCAATCATGAGCGAATCGTTTTTAGTGTAGACCAGGAGTCCCGCATTCCCACCGGATAATTCGTTGGAGATTGCCACCAGGTATCCGCCGAGGTTCGGATCATCCGGACCATCCCACCGTAGAATGAGCGGAGAGTCCACGCTGACGGCCTTGTGAGCAGGTGCAATGAAATCGATCGCTTGCGTCTGCTGAAAATCCTGATACACAAACATTGAATCATCCACGGAAGGTCCACCTGAATGATCCTCGTCATCCGATCCACCGAAAGAAGAAATCATCTTTGAAACCATCTGCAGAACCGACCAGTTTCCATCCTGCTTGATGAGTTTTGACTGAAGTACCAGAATCTCATATATGGTATCCGGCATTTCTGGGTCCATCTTGAAATCGCTGGTGACGATGCCTTCGATACTATTCTCGATCATCACTTTTGCGGTGTCGTTTGAAACCGACATGTTTCGGATCTCGAATGACTTATTGAAATCCATGGTCATCAACCCAAGCTCGACATCCGTCTCTTCTTGCAGAAGTTTCCCGTACAGCTGCGGATCGTCATGGAGAAGCTCCGGATCAGCGTACGACTTGGTGAAGTCCGGATCAAAGACAAGCGTATCACCATTATAGATAACTGAACGGTTGGTAAACACAACGCTGTCGGTGATGTCGTTACCATCCAGGTCAAACACGTGAATGGTTGACATGTACTCGCGGTCACGAAGGTCTTCTATCAAGACAGCGCTCCGACCATTATCGAGTTTCCAGCAATTGGTCGGTTCGCCGTCGGTCCAGGGAACCTGATAGTTGACTGGGGCGAGTATCCCGGCCTTTGAATACCGGTCGATAAACGCAACATCTTCACGTGCATATTCAAGAAACTCGGCACGCTGGTGCCTGAATTCCTTTCCGATATCATCAACATAGATTTCTTCGAAATTCGGATGAAATGCCGAGGCAAAGGTTTCAATGTCCCCGGCGAGATAGGCTCCCATGAAACGATTGATAAATGCTGCAGCCTCACCTTCCAGCCCCACTTTCTGCTCAAAAGAATCCTTTGGCGCAATCCAGAATGAGAAGCTGGTTTCAGTACCAATCGAGTCGCCCAGAAGATCTTTTACTCCCGAAGAAACCGACATGGTGTACCGCTGTCCTTGTACGAACGATCCGGTATTCACGAATTTGGCCGCACCACTTTTGCCCTCGAAATATCCCCGAATCGTTTCGTTGTCTGCAGATACGACATCGGCGTTTTTGCTCAGGCTCAGCGCATCGATCGGACGGCTAAACACCAGCTCTACGGGGAATCCCAGGGGAATCGTGTCCCCATCCGGCGGAACCGTTTTCTTCAGCGCGAAGGGGACTTCCTGTTCAGCTTTTTTGACCGTGAAAAGCCCACTGTAAATTCCATCGAGCTTGTTCAGTGCCAGGTCTTTGACTCCCGAAGGTATCAGGACCCGGTAGGTTGAATCGATCTCCAGAGAATCGTTCGGGTAGAGCCGGAGCTCTTTGCAGCTTGGGCCCCATTTTTTCTCTACCGGAATGGTGTCCAGCAAAGCCAGGTCCGTGCTCGTCGGATCCACTCTCCCCAGAACCACTCCCGTTGTCGATCCTCCGGCAGTCACGCGAGTAATCGGCTCGGAAAAGGTCATTATGATCGGGATATTCTGGGGAACTTTTTCGTTAGCTACCAGGATCCCATTGCTGTTTGGATTTAAAGCGTCAAGAAATGTCATGACCATAGGACGAACATCGTCGGCGGCTGCCGTTGCGGTGTCTGTAATCGTCTCTTTGTTTTCTTCGGCCACAATGTCTGTCAGTGCGGCAGTGACCATTTCGATATTATCCCGATCGAAATACACTGCAAAGGCGAAGTACGTTCCCGGTTC
>JBEPYC010000081.1:11286-12261 GCA_041641555.1 Chitinivibrionales bacterium
AGGCGTGCTCTACCGCGGGCTCACGCCTCACCCGCAGCTTTGCCGGTCACTCGCAGATTGTCGAAGCCAATTTCCTCATCATCCGCGTCCGTCGCCGCTTCCACGCGGAACCGGATCGACCCGCCGAAATCTTCCGGCAGCAGCTCGTCCAGGTCCATGAGGTAGCCTTCGAAGGTGTAAAACTCCTTCTTCCCGTCATCATCCAGGAACACCGAGTTCAACTTTTGCCCACCCTGGCCGCCCAGTGCCCGGAGCTGTCTGTTTTCACGATGGTGTCGGCGTCGGTGGATACCGCGTCGGCATCGTAAATCATGATATCAGCACCGGTTACCGGTATAACTCCATTGACAACTTGCTTTTTTCCTTCTGCGTTCTGCGCCACCGCCCTCTTGGCCATGAACTTGGCCATCGATGCCTCGCCCTTTTTCAGAAGCGTACCGGAGATCTTTGCCATCCCCGAGAGATCCTCCTCCTCGGTGGTATCCGCTACATAAATGCGACGGATGAAGACTACCGTGTCCACCGAGATCGAGTCATCGTCATTGGCGGCCATTACCACCAGGATATTTGTATCAACGGGAATGTCGAAAGTGAAATTGAAGGTATCATTGACCACGGATTCTGTGATGTCCTCGGCATTCGCATGGAGTGTAAGAAGGTATTCAGGGTTGGTGAGTACTCCCTTGACCACGGTCGTGGTTTCTCCCGTATCCACCTCCGCGGTATCGGTTGCAGGTGTGGTGATATCGACCATCACCAGAGGCACCGGCTCATCCTTTGTACCGGGTCCCGTTCCGGTGTCGTCATCTTTGGAACAGGTTATTACTGATACACTCAACCCCAGCACTATAAACAGTGCCGCCCATCTGCGTACCTGATACAGACCCTTCATGCATCCCCCCTTTGGGTTGTAGAAAACGATATGCCCGACATGTAAAGTGTGATGCCGTGTGATCACACAGCATGTTTCAAATT
>JBEPYC010000082.1:0-12121 GCA_041641555.1 Chitinivibrionales bacterium
GCTCGAGGTCATCGGGAAGATGCGGTTGAAAACAGCTCGTGCCACACCGAATGAGTGCGTATGGTTTCTTGAAATCGGCGATTCTGAAGGTATCGAGTTGCTCGCCGGCCTGCTGCAGCTCGCCGTTTTCGTTAACCGATACTCCTCCTTTATCACTATCGACCCTGAGATAGCCTTCCTTACCCAGCACCTTCCAGCCTTCAGAATTCACCACAAACCCTTCGGAATCCACCGAAAAGTGTCCGTTTCGTGTGTAAGCGACTCCGTTTGGACTCATAACACTGAAAAAACCGACCCCGCGGATTGCCAGATCAAACGTGTTGCCTGTTTTTTTCAGTGGCCCTTCGCTGTGGTCGACATAGACCTGATCCGCTTTTATTTCCCGATTGGCGAAGGGCTGCAGTTTATCGTTGGCCACGTACTTTTCGTACGATTTGATAAAAAGGCCGCTCTGCTTGAATCCGCTGGTATACACGTTTGCCATATTGTTGGCGATCTGGTCCTGTTTCTGCATGAGAGCATTCATGCCCTGCGCACCGAGATAGATTCCCTGAATCATAAATGAAGACTCCAAGCCTTGAAATAGTGATCGTTGTGCAGAAGTGACCTGGCCCGGCGAATCCGGGGCGGTGTAGAGGCCGACCTGCAGTAATGCACGCACCATGCCGATCAGCATCGATTTTGTAACAGTATGATTATCAACAGGTTATGCAATCGTGCCCGGCTCTGACCATTGCCTTGCCACGGAAAAATGGGTCAGGTGGTGGAAGATTTTGCCGGGGTCAGGTTTTTCCACAGACGCCAATTCTCATTTCGGTACTGCCAAACCAGAGGTTCCGGAGAATCGAGTCAATTGCCCTGAGATTGCTGGTTTCGTCTGAAGAATCCCGCCTATGCACCAACAGGAGGGAAAAATGGAGCCCAGAAGCAAATGGTACGTGAGTTGCACCCCACCGAATCCAAATCGAGAAGATATCTTCTGCTGCACCACACACAAAAAAAGGAGGGTAGGATGCGAAAGCTTCTGATGGCAGGTTTTGTTTGCATGTTGGTATCGGCGATGGGTGTTTCCGCGCAGTCTTCACTGCTTCTGGGAGTCCAGGGTGGAATTGCCGATGTTGTCGATGACGAAGCATCTGATTTTGCATTGGGCTTCAACGCAGGTGTTCACGGGTTTCTCTATCCAGCACCATTTCTGGGACTCGGGCTGCAGGCACGGTATGACCGTACTACTCCCGAAGACGACACGTTCCGTGAACGCGTAGGTGCGGCAACCGATGCAGCAGTTGACGGTGCTCTTCATATGTTCGAAATCCTCCCGTCGGCTCGACTCAGCACCGCCGCTGAGTTCAGTTTTGTTAACTTTTTTGCTCAGGCGGGTGTCGGGTTGGGCGTTTTCATGGATCGGGTCGAAGTAGACGGTGTGGATGTCCAGACCGATAATACCGAAACGGGTTTCGTAATGAGCGTGGGTCCCGGTATTGCGCTTGGGTCGATTGACTTTGTCACTTTTGAAGTCTTTCCGGAATATCACCTCGCACTCCCATCGGGAGAAACCAGTGATTTTTACACTGTCAAAGGTGCGCTGTCACTTCGTTTTCCTGGCATGTAAAAGAGAATGCCCCAGAAACTCGGCTACTCTCTTCAATGAAAGATACCCGGCGGCATCCGTCTTTACGACGAGCCGCCGGGTTTGTTTGTACACCGGGTTGTACTGACCTCTGCTTCACCTTCCCGGCCGGTTAGCCGGTCAAACCCGATCGCTTCACGATCTCTTCTCCGAATCCTTCCCGGGTGATGCGGTCCCATGCAGAAGAAAACGTTTTCCATTCCTTCTTCTCGATCTGAAGATTGTTGTCCTGATCGGCTACCATGAAAGCGATGAAATCGAAATCCTCGGCCGTGATTCCATTCTCGACATCCCTTCCCTGCACACCTTCAAGCAAGGTAGGGTCGATACTGGAAGCCAGCTCGTTTTCGTTGAGTTCCCTGTCACCGTTTGTGTCCCAATAACTGAGTTTCCCGACGTCCATGCTGTCGGCATACCATCGGTGTGCCTGCTTGAATTCGGCACTGTCGATAGTCCCGTTTGTATCCGTATCCCAGAGAACAAAGAGTACCGAGGCAAGTTCCTGGGCAGTGATCGTGTCGTTCCCATCGGCATCGATTTTGGAAACGACATCGGTCTCTCTCCACCCTTCCATGAATTCGCTTCGGCTGACAACACTGTCTCCGTCATTATTCCACTGATCGAACTCCCACTGCGATCCGACCTGAATATCGGTATCACCAGTGTCGGTGGTATCCATCTGGATATCGGTATCGCCCGTATCCGCGGTGTCCATTTCGACATCGGAATCCCATTGTTCAGTGGTATCCATCTGGATATCGGTATCACCCGTATCCGCAGTGTCCATTTCGACATCGGAATCCCATTGTTCAGTGGTATCCATCTGGATATCGGTATCACCCGTATCCGCGGTGTCCATTTCGACATCGGAATCCCATTGTTCAGTGGTATCCATCTGGATATCGGTATCACCCGTATCCGCGGTGTCCATTTCGACATCGGAATCCCATTTCTTACTCGTATCTGCGGTATCGACCTCCACATCCGAATCCCACTGTCCGGCATCCTCTTCTGCTTTGTCGGTACCCCAGCCGACCTTGGTGGCCAGTCCGGCACGAGAGTTTTTCTCCCAGATCATATGAACTCCCTCGTCAGCACCAACGCCGTTTGGTGTCGGTTCTGCGCCGGGATCCCAACCTTCTTCGGAATCCCATCGTTGATACGGATCCCCTTGCTCTGTCGTGTCCATCTGGATATCAGAGTCGGTGGTATCGGGTGTGTCCACTTCGACATCGGAGTCCATGGTATCTGCCGTATCCATTTCGACATCGGAGTCCATGGTATCTGCCGTATCCATTTCGACATCGGAGTCCATGGTATCTGCCGTATCCACTTCGACATCGGAGTCCATGGTATCTGCCGTATCCATTTCGATATCGGTATCACCCCGGTCCATGGCGGCGGTATCCCTGGCAGCACCTTCATTCTTATCGGGCCTCCCGGAGCCGCCGATGGCGACAGTGTGTATCGTAAAGACCATCAGAAGCAGGCTTCCGATTTTTATGGTGATTTCGCTTGTATGTCTCATACGTCCTCCCTTGAAGGGTTAACGTTCCGTTTCATTGTGTTACCTCTCTGCTCCCCCCCGGGAACCCTCCCGGAGAATCGGCCGCATACCTGGGCCGCAGACAGATGGCATCGGGGAGTGTTTGGCATTTCCCGACACTGCCTATTAATGCGGCAATGGCTATGCCACAAAAATGGCGTTTCCAGGCCACCAAGAGGAGTGAGAAAAAAAACAACTCTCAACAACAATAAGCGACCGATAGGAACCGAATTCTCGCTCAAATTCTTACCGGACAGGAAATCTTTCCGGAACACTGGAATCCTACACAACCTTTCTACCGGAATTGCCCCAAAAGCCACAACGTCGAGGCTGCCGCAGGTAGCCGGCGTCGCGGAATCAAGGTGACCGGCAGATGTCAAAAAGGAAGTAATCGCGGTAGTTACTTCATCAAACTTCATCCGCCTGGCGGATTCAGACTTTTAACCTGTAAGAAAGGTGCTACCTTGCTGGTGCATTCGGTCGAATAATCGATCGGTAATTGATCAGCTATCGGTACACTGGTACCGGAGAAAAAGCCATGTATTCGTTCTGACACCCCAAAACCAAATTCAATAAAAGCTATCCTAAGAGGCCGGCAGCACGGTGTTGCCTGTTTCTGAAGATAAACCCGCCTTCGCAAGTCTCTACGGCGCCAAGTAGTCTTGTGCAGGCACGTATCCATGTTTCACTCTTTCAAGGAGAACGCATGAACAGAGGGCATTTTGTCCCCGAAGCGGCGACCCGACGCCGGGGCGCGCACTTCGCACTTTTCACAACACTTACTCTCATTCTCACTCTCTTATCCGCGGCCGCAGATGCCGCAAACTACTATGTCAAATCGGGAGGAACGGGCTTGCAAGACGGGTCTTCCTGGAGTTCCGCCTTTGCAGACGTCCCAAGCGACAAATCCTTCTGGAGCACTGTCGGTTCCGGTGATGTTATTTACGTGGCCGGGGGAACGTATTCCTCGGGTTGGGAGATTCAGGCAGGTGGGTCTTCCGGCAGTCCGCTGACTATCCGTCGTGCAACCGCAAAAGACCATGGTACAGACCAGGGATGGAGCAGCGCTTTCGATAGTCAGGTAGTGCTCAAATCGGGTATTTCTCTCGAAGCCGACCACATCGCGATTGACGGAGCGGTGGAAAATGGTATCAAGCTGGTTGTCCCCGCACGAGATCGCGCCAGAGGGGTCGGGATGGACGGAGCGTACGGTGGTATGACCATTCGTTACCTCGATATCGTCGGACCGGGCATGGATGATGCCCACAATACCCGGGGAATCGACCTTACGCCCAACAAAGGCAGCTCCGAAGGAGTGCTGATTGAGCATTGTGACATTCACGACATTTCAAACGGCATTTACGCCGTCAATATCGATGATGTCACTGTGCAAAACACCTCTATCAGAAACATCAACAACAGTGGTACCATACACGAGAACGCATGGTTTGCTCAGGGAGTCGACAATGCGGTCTTCCGATGGAACCGGGTTGAGAGAACAACTGCCTGTGGCGTATTTCTTCGTGCAGATACTCATAACTGGGATGTCTACGGCAACCTGTTTCTTAACGCCGATATGGGAGTAGTTACCAAGCGTGGATACTCACACACCGACATTAGGGTATACAACAATACCTTTGTTGAGGTTGAGCAGCCGGTAGCATTCAAGGACGATGGCGACGACGCGAAGATATACAACAATATCTTCTACCCATCCGACGACGGCGTCATCATGGCCAAGAGTGTCGAGCACGATTACAACTGGTATGGTGGCTCTTCGGCCCGCGGTGAGACCAACGGTGTTGCCGCCAATGGCGAAAACCCCTTTGCCAATTCCGGAAAGGGCGACTATCGTCTGGGTTCCAAAAGCACCGCCGCAGCCCGCGGTAAGACACTTGGCGGATCGTATGCCGGCGATGCTTCGGGGGCAGTTCGGCCTCAGGGTATCGGATGGGATATCGGGGCGTACGAAGCCTCCGAGACACGACGGAGCCCTATCGGTATGGGTGGTGGGTCAGCCGAAGGCACAGAGCTTGTGAGCCCCTCCAACGGCGATATTGTCGATATGGAACCCGTGATGTTCGAGTGGATTGCATCGATCAAACGGATGTTCCCCAATGCATTCACTCTGGTCATCGGGCGAACACCCGAACTGGATGGGCCCAAAGTGAAAAGGATCAAGGTGAATCCCGAAACCGTCGGTGGCGAAACTACGGACACCACTACGGCAGCGGTTGCCGGAATGATGGGTGCACTTCTGATGGGTTCGGTAACTGCCGGTGTACTACAGTTTCGTCGTAAACGCCATAAATGGGTTGCCCGCATTGGCATCGCTGGAATTGCGATTCTGGCCGCACTCTTTGCCGGCTGCTCCTCCAATCCGGTAACTTCGAGCAGCAACGAAGACAAAGTACATATAGAACAGCCCGTGAAAGGACTTGCCAAGGGCGAGACCTATTACTGGAAGGTTGTCAGCACCGACGGCAGCGGATCCGAAACTGCCAGTGAAATTCGTATGTTCAAGGTTCAATAACACCACTGCTGCGCAGGAAAGACTCTGCCCAGCGCAACTCAAGAGCAATAGAAAAGCAAAGGCGCCCGGGCATCATGCCCCGAGCGCCTTTGCTTATTCTTTTATCAGCGGCAGATCTCAGGCAAACTGCTTCTGTTTCGAATCGTTGAGGACCGCGAGACTTTCTTTCATTTCTTCCTCGCTCAGATACTTTTTGGCATCTCCGAACATCTCATTCTCTTCTTCGAGAATATGATGATGGATCAATTCGCTCAGCACCTGCAGTTTCGCCTTCCACGCTTCACTCTTTGGCGAGAGTTCCTGAAGTTCATTCAGTTCCACACGTGCGATATGGTGTTCCTCGATTGCTTCCAGAGCTTTTTCTTTTGTCTCCCCGTGACGCTTCATCGCTTCGTACATCCCCTGTTCTTCACCACGCATATGTGGAATCAATTCCTGTCGTACTTCTTCGGCCAAACGGTCTCTCGTGCTGGGCGCCCCTTCACTCGTGTCCATCATGTCCGAAAGCAGATCCTTTACTTTCTCGTGGTCGTTCCGCAATGTCTCGAAGATCTCCTCGTGCATGCTCACCCCTTTCGCTTATGGTATGACATTATGCACAAGAATGTTCGCAATCCATGTGCCAGCCTTACTCCAAAGCCAAACTCGGGCTCGGGTCGATTTTGGTTTCCCCTTACCTCCCTGGACGGAAGAACCCAAAAAAAAGAGGGCAACATCGAAATGTCCCCTCTTGAAGATTCCCGCACAACGGAAGCTGTCACAGAACCATCTTGATGTACTGATGATTTCCCAGTTGCTTGAAATACCGTAACCGTTCATCTTCGCTGAAAACCACCAGCTGGATTTTCAGACTAGTGTATTTCCCGGAACTGCTTTCATGCGATTCATTCAGATCAAACGTGTTCGGCTGAATGACCGAATTGACAGCTTCGCGCATCAGAAGAGGATCCTCCCCTATAACTGTGTACGACCATTCACAGGGATATGACAATTCAGCGTGCTTATCCATATTCATTGCTTCGAACCTTTCTTGAACTACCCACCCACTCCGTTGCAACCAAAAATGACACTATTTTCGATAATCCACTTTTTCATTCGCTCGAAAACGCCTCAAATTGCACCGCCACAAGGACATCCGCTACAAAATTATACACATAACCTCCCCAAATCATATTCATACTGAGCTATTTTAGTCGTTTATACCCCACTTGGAGCCACACGCACGCATGCCATCGAAATCAAAGCTTTCACCCGTCTTCCTAATGTCCTACGATCACACAGGGGTAATCCTCTGGGGCGAACACCGGGTCGAGAAATCCCTGAACACCGCCGAAGAATGGCTGGAGAAATACCCGGGATTCAAAGTCGGAACCGAAAGCGAAGCATGGGCATACGATTACCTCCGCGAGCATAATCCATCACTCCTGGGACGTATACGCAACCTGAGTGAAAAATACAACGGACGGTTCGGGATCGGTACATGTACCTATGGCCAGCCGCTTTCCTGCTTTATCGATGGCGAGTCGAATATTCGTCAGCTATTCTACGCCAGAGAATGTCTTCAGAACCATTTCGATATCGAGCCCCAGGTCTACCTGATGAGTGAACATGCCATGCACGCCCAGATGCCTCAACTCCTCAGGGGGTTTGGGTTTAAGAGCGCGATCATGCGAACGTTCTTTCAGATGTATGGTCATAACCCCGAAACCGATGCACCCGTTGTCTGGTGGAAAGGGCTTGATGGGTCAAAGATGCATGCGCTTCCGACATACGTAGGTGGAGGTGCATGGCTGGGCGGGTTTGCCCTTGACAACTGGATCATGACTCGCTACGGACATCCTCAGGCAACCACCACGCTGGAAGAGTTCCGGCGTCAGTTCTCCGCTCGGGGGATTACTCCCCTACTTGCCGCACGGTGCGATGATGTGCCCTGGCAGCACGAAAGCCTGCCGGCGGACTACCATCAGAAGCCGGGCTACACCTGGATTCTTCTGGAAGAAATCCCCCGGGTATTTCAAGAGCCGGAACAAACATTCACTACCAAACCCGGCGATTTTGCGGTGCGAATGCCCTGGGGACTGAGTGCCAATGAAATCTGGAACAGAGACAGAGAATCAGTTACCCAAGTACTTACCGCCGAGCGTCTGGCTGCAATCGAAGTCCTTTTTTCCGGAAAGGCCCGGTACGATGCACTTCTCGACGATGCCTGGAAAAACCTCCTGGTAGCACAGCACCACGATATCCAGATCGGAGGAAGGACAAAAGATTCGCGACAATTCCACAGCCAGTCAATTCAGGCCTCGCAGAAAGCACTTGGTTCTGCCGCACGGTCGCTGATCACCAGCAAAAGCCGCCGCGCAACCGTGGTTTTCAACCCGCTCTCATGGAAACGTCACGACATCGTCTCGGCAGGAGGAAAAGACATTTCCCTCTCTATCGCTCCACTTTCACTCAGCAGGATTACCCCACCCCGCGACCAAAGGTCCACAACGATTACGTCGATTCGGAAGCGGTATACCGTCCAAAACGATTTCTGGGACATTGATTTCGATAGCCAGGGCACAATTGCAGCCCTGCGTGACAGCACTGGAATCGACCGGCTCAACCCTGACAGGCGCAATGGAGGACTGGCCGGTGTGATCAATGGGACCGCCCGGGCATCCAAAGGGACAGTATCCCAAATAACGGAAACGCCACTGGTGACCAGAGTCTATTCCGAGGGATATATCGAGCTGATCCCCTTCAGAACCGTAACGACGGTTTATCGCCATCACCCCCGCATAGACTTTGACATGTCCGTCACCTTGACCAATGAAGCTATCGGAAGACTCCTTTTCGACCAGATGACTCCGAGCTGGCAGACTGATGCCGGTATTGCCCACGAAGAAAAACTGCGGGTGAGGTTCTACCCGATACTCGCCCGGCAAAATGCATTCGGCGTGCGCGATGTCCCCTTCGGGATCGATGAAACCCGAGACCGGTACATCCAGGGAATCTACTGGACAGCGCTAACCGATGGACACCAGGGTATTGGGGTATTTAACAGGGGCACAATGTGTTCGGTATGGGAACGCGATGGAGCCTTGTCGGTGCCACTGGCCTATTCCATTCCCCGTGATCTCTGGCGACGCAGACGGATCGAAGGAACCCATCGGTATCGGTTCAGCATAATGCCCTTCTCGGGTAACTGGAAAGATGCCGACCTGTACCGCAAAGCACTTGAATACAATTTTCCGGTTGTCGTTCTACCCGGAAAAGGCAGCCCGTCCGCCCCTCTCCAGAACCCTCTTATCGACATCGATAGCCCCAACGTGATTCTATCGGCACTCTTCCCTTCGGAGAATAAAGTATACATGCGGCTTGCCGAACTATCCGGACAAGCCACAACGACCCGCATTCAACTAAGCGGGAATTTAGAGATTACCGAAGAAGTCGATATGCGTCTGAAGCGTATCTCGACACCGAAATCAAAACGGTTCCGGTTCAAACCCTGGCAGATACGAACGTTCCGACTGTTTCGCCCTCATTCGACGGGCCGAAAGAAACGAGATCTCGCCTCATGAAAGAAACCCCAGCCGATTTGCTCGACTACCGCAAAGACAAGCCATTCCGCACGCTTTTCAATCTCTACAAAGGCAACCACCACCGACTCATCGGTGCAATGATTTTCTTTGCCGCGAAAGCATCTCCGGTGTGGCTTCTTCCTGTGTTTGTCGCCCGGGTAATCAACATTATCAGCGATCCCGAGACGCAGTCAATTACTGCCATTTTGCCGACACTGGGAATAATTGTGTTTGTGCAACTTCAGAATATCGGCACCCATACCATGTTTACCCGGCTGTTCAGCATTTCCATGCGGGACATGGAAACCAGGGTCCGGCGCATGCTCATTCAGCAGATCCAGCAGCTCTCGATTGCATTTCACGATGAATTCCAGTCGGGACGAATGCATTCGAAAATACTGAGGGATGTCGAAGCGTTGCAGCTAATGTCAAAGCAGCTGATGGAATCGGCATTTTCCGCTATACTCTCTATCACGTTTGCCCTGGCGGTCACTCTCACCCGCTCCCCCATCATCGCTCTTTTCTACGTTGGCGTGGTTCCGATATCTATCCTCTTGACTCGATACTTCAAGAAACATATCGGCCGGCGGAATCGTGAGTACCGCAGTGAGGTCGAGTCTCTCTCCGCCCGTATGTCTGAAATGCTCGAAATGATCCCCGTCACGCGTGCTCACGGGGTCGAACAGCAGGAAGCCGCTCAGATGAACGGGCTGCTCGAGCGCGTTCGCCACCGCGGTGTTCGCCTTGACATGCTCAGCGAATTCTTCATAGCCTCTTCATGGGTCACCTTTCAGGTCTTCTCGGCCGGCTGCCTGTTTATTACCGCATACCTCGCGTTTAATGAACGGATCCCGATCGGCGACCTGGTCATGTACCAGAGTTTCTTCAACATGATTCTCATGGGAGTGAACCGGCTCCTGACGGTATTTCCTCAACTGGCGAAGGGGTTCGAGGCGATCTACTCGATCGGCGAAGTCCTGGAGAGCCCCGACATTGAGCTTAACGAAGGGAAGCAGCCTGTCGACTCAGTGCACGGGCACATCAAGTTTGACCACGTGACCTTTACGTATCAGGGCTCCGATGAGCCTGCAATTCGGGATTTCTCTCTTGATGTGCAACCGGGAGAAACGGTCGCATTCGTCGGAGCATCCGGCTCAGGTAAATCCACGCTCATGAATCTTGTCATAGGCTTTCGTCGGCCAACCGAAGGTACAATTCTCCTGGACAACAAAGACATGGACCAGATGGATCTTCGCACTTTCCGTCGCCATATTGCCGTTGTTCCGCAGAACACAATCCTTTTCTCCGGCACGATTCGCGACAATATCACCTATGGTTTGTCGCGTGAAATTACCGAAGGTGAACTACAGGATGCTCTGGATAAGGCCAATGCTACCGAATTTGTCTCCTATCTTCCCCACGGCATCGAAACATCCATCGGCGAACACGGCGCTCGGCTTTCCGGCGGTCAACGGCAGCGAATCGCCATCGCCCGTGCCCTGATTCGTGACCCCCGCGTGATCATACTGGATGAAGCGACATCTGCTCTGGACGTCATTGCGGAAGCACTGGTCCAGAAAGCCATCGAGCGGCTGATCGAAGGAAGAACCACTTTCATCGTGGCTCATCGGCTCTCCACAATCCGTTCCGCTGACCGTATTGTCGTCATGAAAGAAGGCTCACCCGTTGAAATCGGGACTTCCCAAGAGCTTATTGCAAGCCAGGGCGAATTCTACCGCCTCAAGCAACTTCAAGTATAAACAGCATCAACTATTTTTTCTGTCCTTATCGTTTTCCTATGACAAACATTCACAAAAAGGTAATACTACATGGGTGATAAGAAATCCATAATCAACTGGAAGTTGTTCGGTCTTCTCCTGGTCATGTCGGTGCTTTCAGTCGCGGCTGTGATGCCTTATACATTGAACCTTGCGCGAGACAAGATCGCTCAGCTCCCGATCAGTTTCAATACTTTTATTGTCACCCAGTCGATTCAAGCCATTTTCGTTATGGGCATTTCGATTTTTCTCGGACTGCTCCTTGCCCGAAAAAACGGCTTTGGCGTTCCCTTGTTTTCAGCCCTGGTCGAACACAGAACGCCCCCAAAACAGAGCGGAAAGAGACTTCTTACTTCTGCTGCGATTGGTTTTGTTCTCGGTTTTCTCCTTTTGGGCATCGACTATCTGTTCATGCAGGCCGGGATTTCAATTAACGCCGAGGTGCCCTCTATCCCTTGGTGGCAGCGGCTATTGGCCTCTTTTTACGGAGGAATCGGCGAAGAAATCCCAATGCGGTTGCTCCTGGTAGGCCTTCTATCCTGGATCGGAGGTAAAGTCTGGAAAACACCTGAAGGGACGGTACCCGCGCCGGTTGTCTGGACCGCCATTGCTTCCGTCGCGGTCGTTTTTGGACTGGGACACCTCGGAATAACGTCTGCACTCACCGAGCTGACACCCGGCATTATCGCGCGGGCAATTGTTCTCAATGGGGTTGTGGGAATCGCTTTCGGATGGTTCTTCTGGCAGTGGGGGCTTGCATTCGCCATGCTCTCGCACTTTGCCGTCGACATTGCAATCCATGTGGTGATTCCAGCATTGCAAATTTCCACCGCCTATGGCGGATGAAAGCACAGCTGCGTACATTACGCATTGAACACGCCCGAACGGAAGGCCATGACTTTTTCGTACTTCGACCAGCCTCAGCACGAACGGGCAAAAGCCAACAGGCAGGGCAACTGTTTCATCCAGCATGCTGGATTGCTTATATGCAGACAAGCTGCATAAGAGGCTGTAGCACTGCTGCGCGCTTTGCTGCGCCCAGCAGGGCAACTGTTTCATCCAGCAAGCTGG
>JBEPYC010000083.1:0-12087 GCA_041641555.1 Chitinivibrionales bacterium
TGGATGCAGATGTGCTGGAGATGGATGAGGACATGTTCGACTTCGGAGATCCGCCGCTTGAACTCCACGACTCAAAGAAGTCAAGGGGCAGGCAAAGAAAAAAACGGTGAGCATAAACCGCCAGCTCTGAAATTCCCGTAAATTTGCCAGGGCAGAAATAACCAAGTATTTTGTTCAACACTACATACTTACAGGTTCATCTCTCGCTGCACATCCTTCTGCTGAGTATTGGTACAAAGTAAAGAGTCTCCCAAATGGGTTCCGGAATTCTCTGAAATCGGAAATGCGTGATCCGGAGCCAATAGAGGACGCCCCTGAACGCAAATGGGTTGGTTTTACCTATCCAGAAACCGGAAGCTGCCATGTTCAAAAAGATACTGATTGCAAACAGAGGCGAAATTGCAGTTCGAATTATTCGGGCCTGCAAAGAAATGGGAATCACTACCGTTGCGGTGTATTCCGAGGTCGACAGAAAATGCCAGCACGTTCGATTGGCTGATGAATCGTACTGTATCGGAAAAGCTGCGAGCGCCGAATCGTATCTTCGCTACCACGAAATCGTCTTCACGGCGCTCAAATCGGGTGCCGAAGCGATTCATCCCGGTTACGGATTCCTTTCGGAAAATGATGAATTCGCCGAACTCTGCGAGACTTCCGGTATCGTTTTTATCGGCCCATCTCCTGATGCGTTGAGAAAAATGGGCGACAAGGCTGTTGCCCGGGATACCATGGCTCAGGCAAAGGTGCCGATTGCCAGTGGTTCCGAGGAACCGGTGATCTCCGCTGAAGCAGCTGTTCAGATCGCCCGAAAGATTGGTTTCCCCGTACTGGTCAAACCATCGGCCGGTGGCGGTGGTAAGGGCATGCGAGTAGTCAATCGTTTAGATGATCTGGTTTCCGCATTTCACTCTTCTCAAGCTGAAGCCAAGGCGGCATTCGGTTCCGATGAGATCTACCTCGAACGCTTTATCGATAACGCGCGCCACATCGAGTTTCAGATACTGGCCGACAACCACGGCCAGGTGGTTTATCTGGGGGAGCGGGAGTGCTCTATTCAGAGACGGCATCAGAAACTGGTTGAAGAAGCTCCTTCGCCGACACTGGACTCGACATTGCGTGGCCGAATGGGACGAGCGGCGGTGCGTGCGGCACGAGCGGTCAATTACCGGGGAGCCGGCACAGTGGAATTCCTTCTCGACCGGGAACACCGTTTCTATTTTATCGAGATGAACACTCGAATTCAGGTGGAGCATCCGGTCACCGAGTGCGTTACTGGAATCGATCTGATCAAAGCCCAGATCCGGGTGGCGGCAGGCGAGAGTCTGGAGCTTCGGCAGAAGGATATCCAGATTTCCGGCCACGCCATCGAGTGCCGGATCAACGCCGAAGACCCGCATAATGACTTTATGCCCTCACCCGGAAAGATTCGGGGCCTTAATCTTCCGGGGGGCCCTGGTGTACGTGTCGATTCGCATGTCTATTGTGGCTACGAAGTACCTCACTACTACGATTCGCTTCTTGCCAAACTGATCGTGCATGCAGAATCCCGGCCCGTAGCGATCGAACGGATGAAAAGGGCACTCGATGAATTCACGGTGGAAAATGTGAAAACCACAGTGCCGTTTCTGCGAAGGATAATGGATCACCGGGGTTTTGTAAGCGGAAAGTATTCGACCAAGTTGGTGGAACAGATCAAAACCGAAGAACACGATCATCATTTGAGAGGGTTCATGCACAAAATCATGGATTCTTTCCATCATTGGGCAGACGAGTAAACGGTATTCGCTTTGGGCTGTGAACAGGAATGCCGAGGGCCGGCTCTATTCATTGAGCACCTGTTTGAGAAACTCCTGAGTGCGGGAGTTTTTCGGAGCGGTAAACATCCTCTCAGGGCTGCCTTCTTCACATATCGTTCCGCCATCCATGAATAGGACTCGATGAGCTGCTTCGCGCGCAAACCACATCTCATGGGTGACTACCATCATGGTCATACCCGAAAACCCCAGATCTTCTATCACCGCGATTACTTCTCCCACCAATTCCGGATCCAGTGCCGAGGTCGGTTCATCGAATAGCATCAGGCGCGGTTCCATTGCCAATGCTCTGGCTATGGCTACCCGCTGTTGCTGACCGCCGCTGAGCATGGCCGGATAGCTGTGTTCTTTGTCGTTGAGCCCCACCTTGTCCAGAAGATGACGCCCTTTTTCGATGGCCGTTTTCTTTGGTGTTTTCTTCACGTGCACGGGAGCTTCGATCACGTTTTCCAGCACCGACATATGAGGAAACAGGTTGAACTGCTGAAAGACCATCCCGACTTCGGTTCGCAGTTGATTGATATCGTATTTGGCCGGATCGAGCTCTTTCCCATCGAGACGGATTGTTCCTTTGGAGAAATGCTCGAGATGGTTTATACACCGAAGCAGGGTGCTTTTGCCCGATCCACTCGCCCCAATGAGCACGATCACTTCCTTTTCCGCCACGGAAAGGTCTATCCCCTGGAGTACATGCAGGTCACCAAACCACTTGTGCAGGTTCTGTATTTCGAGCAGTGCCATTATCGGACCTCTCCTACCGAAAGTTTCCGTTCGACCAGATGAAGTGCGGCCGAGAGCACGGTGGTCATCAACAGGTACCAGATTGCCACAATAATCAGCATTTCCATGTACTTGAATGTCGAGGATCCCAGTTGTCGCCCTTTCAAAAGAAGCTCGGGTACGGCAATGGTGCTGGCAAGCGAGGAGTCTTTCAGGGCGATGATGAACTGATTGCCCAGAGGAGGAACGGCACGACGGAAGGCCTGTGGCAATATGACTCTTCGCATTGCAAGGAAATAGTTCATTCCCAGTGACCGCGCCGCTTCCATTTGCCCTTTGCCGATCGACTGAATGGCTCCGCGAAAAATCTCGGCAAGATAGGCGCCGTTGTGGATCGCCAGCGCGATAATAACCGCAGGAAATGAAGGGATTGTTACGATCGATGTGAGACCGTAGTAGATGATAAAAAGCTGGAGAAGTAGCGGGGTCCCGCGCACCACAAAAATATATGCGAAAGCCGGCTTACTCAGGAATTTGTAATGGGAGATTCTGAGAAAGGCGATAACCAGGCCGATTGTCATTCCGAAAAGAATTCCAAGCGAAGTGATCGCCAGGGTCATGGCGGCGGCATCTTTAAAAAAGAAAAAATACCGCGGAATGACTGTCAGGTCCCAGGGGAATTCTATTGGAATACTGCCTCCCTTGTTCTGGATCAATCGGGTTTGAAGGTGACCCGATCTACTGATCCGCGCTCAGCAATTCTTTACCGCACGCGGAGATGCTGGGGCGGCTGCCCGCTACCGCTTTCAGACGGATCTCTGCCGTGCTAACTCCGAGTGATATCAGTGCCCTCGAACCACTTTTCGCTGATTTCCGATAGGGTACCGTCCTGATGCATGGTCGTCAGAACCGAATCGATCCGGGTTTGGAGACGGTCGCTTTCGGGGCGTAAAGCGATAGCGCAGTCCTCACGCCGAAGAAGCTCGCCGGTCAGGGTGAGCTCATCTCCCTTGTCCATTTTCTTCATTGCGTTTAGCCCGACGACCCGGTCGGTAATGACTGCATCGATACGACCGTTGAGAAGCTCGATAAGTGTCTGGTTGTCGTCTTCGTAAAGGCGAACTTCAGCCCCGAGTTCCCGTGCATCCTGCTCGAACGTCGTACCGGTGGTGACACCCACCAAATGATCCTCGCCTATGTCATCGGGGCTCTGGATCGGACTTCCCTGGCGGGTCATGAGTTGTGCTCCGGAGTAGTAGTAGGGAATAGAAAAATCGACTACTTCTTTTCGTCTTTCGGTGACGGCCATGCTTCCCAGGATAGCATCGTACCTTCCTGCCCGGAGTCCCTCGATGATTCCGTCCCAGGCGGTGGTGGTGTACTTCATTTCTTTACCCAGACGCTGAGCAATTTCCCGTCCCACATCGACATCGAACCCGATTACTTGGTTATTCTCATCGATAAAATTAAAGGGTGGATATCCACCGGATCCGGCGAAGACAAGCGTATTGGAATCCTTATTCGAGCCACATCCAGCCAGCGCAATCAGAATGGTCAATACAGTTGTTACGAAAAAATTCTTCATGGTATGTGGTCCTTCCCTGAGCAGGTACTCGGTTGTATTTCGGGTTCAGAGTAACCAGGCATGGCTCGAGGAATTTCCGGACTCATGTTCTCAAGGAAACACTACATCAGAAGACGATCGTACGCGTGGAACGAATCTGGTGCCAGGGATGAGAAGGAGTCCGAAGAGTAAAGCGGAATACACTGGTTGGCAAAACCGCGACTTGCCACATTTCTTTGTCGGAAATGTGGGGCACGCAGGTCCTGCGCCTTTTAGAAATATATGTTTTTATGGGCTCGGCTGTCCCGAATGCGGCCACAAAGTGGATGCTTGTTCAGCCATCCCGAGATAAAACGGTGAATGGGCGTCTGACGGTTTCACCTCGTTCATCCACGAGCGTAAGGGTGTGTGCTCCCGGATCCGGGTCGAGGGCAAGCTGGTGAATGGAAGAAGTTTTTCCTACATAAGATTCATCGAGATACCAGAAAATCACGCTATCCGGGTTCCGGTGCGCCGCTTCGAAAACAGTCCTTCCTTTGCTGCCATCCAGTTCCCGAGGAACGTAAATCCGCGCATCGGCGTGAGGGTAAATCACCGAGAGTGAGTGGGATTTCGGGGAGCGTGGTGATTTCGAACAGTCCGGCCGTATTGGAGGAAGTCCCCGGTAGCGGGCATTGCGCTTTTTGTAGTACCACTCCAGTGCAGGAGGCAGAACGAACCGCTGTTGAGGATGCATGTTTGCGACCCGTTCGCATCCATCATGCACCTGCCAGGTGCCGCTCCGGTCGCAATGGATTGTGCGGCAATACGGGCACGGGCTGGATTCGAGTCCGGAACGATGTACGAGTGCTTCTCTGCTCGATTCGCAATGAGGACCTTTGCGGTAACCACTGAAAGCGCATACTTTAATATCCCGAAGATCCATTTCGGGGATGTCGAACCACTCTCCGTCGGGAAGGAGACTGAATACATCGAACAGCAGAGGTGCCGCAGCCGAAATGCCGGTCAGGTCAGGACGCCCCGCTCCATCGGCATTGCCTACCCACACTCCAACAGCATGTCGCGAGGTTACGCCGACCGCCCAGGCATCTCGAAATCCATAGCTTGTGCCGGTTTTCCAGGCGATTTTTTTTGCCGAGGCAAAATTCTGCCATGCCCGTTCTTCGTTTGGGCGGACGACTTCGAGCAGTGCCTGAAGGGTAAGATAGCATGAGCCGGCATCAAGGGGGGTACGCACCCGTCCCGGCGCAGTGGCTTCGTTTTGCAAGTCGGACAAAAGAAACCGTGGTCGAGCGAACGGGGCAGTGGTATCTTTACGTTGCCCATAGGTATTTACCCTTCGAGCGAGTCCGGCATACATGCGGGTGATGTCCCAGAGCGTGGCTTCCGCACCCCCTAAAATAAGGGTAAGACCATAGTCTTTGGCGGGTCGATGCAGTGTGCTGAGCTGAAGGCCGGTAAGCAGATCGTGAAACCGGTCGACTCCGAATTGGTGAAGCAGACGTGTCGCCGGTATATTAAGAGAGCGTGCCAGGGCCGATGCGACAGGCACAGCTCCATCGAAATCCTTGGAATAGTTCTGAGGCGCAAACCCACCGAGTCGTGTTGGAATGTCGGCAACGAGCCGACCGGGGAGGAGCTCCCCCGATTGCATCATTGCCGCATACAGGAACGGTTTGAGAATGCTTCCGGTGCTCCGTGGAGACCTGATGATATCGACTTGATACCCGTGCTCGGTGTCTGCAAAATCAGAAATATTACCGGCATAGGCCCTGACCTGGTTTTCGGGGATATCGATGATCATCACCGATGCATTGTAAATACCGTTTCCCGAAAGTCTGGCATGATGACGGTCGACTATTTCGTTTACCCGGACCTGCAGGTTCCAATCAAGCGTGGTGGTATGCTGTGCTTTCCCGAAGGGGGTCTGGTTTCGGATCCTGAACAGAAGATGCGGAGCGGACACTGGCATGGGATACGGTTCCGGCGGAAGTGGTTCTTGCATGGCAAGCGCGGCCGACATGCTGTCCAGCTCGCCGCACTGATGTAAGCGATGCAGAAGACGATCGCGCTTTACCTTCAGGGCCCGACGATTTTTGCCCGGATGTATGAGTGATGGGCTGTTGGGAAGAACGGCAAGAAGGGCGCTTTCTCCCCAGGAAAGCATCGATGGCTCTCGGCCGAAATAGCGCCACGATGCTGCAGAGAGGCCGACGACATTTCCCCCGAATGGAGCGTGGGTTGCGTAGAGACGGAAGATGTCCTTCTTGCTCCTTCGGTACTCCAGCCGCAACGCCATGAACGCTTCGATGCATTTCTCGCCGACAGTTCGCGGCCGGTTACTTCGGGACAAACGGATTGTCTGCATGCTTATCGTGCTTGCACCGCTGAGGACTTGCCGAGCACTGATGTTTGTCAGGAGTGCGCGGACAACTGCTATCGGGTCGATTCCGGGGTGGCTGGCAAATCGCTTGTCCTCGTAACATATTGCCGCGGTCTTGAATGTATGGGGGATCGAATCCGCTGGTGGGAAACGCCACTGCTCATCTTCGGCAATGCAGGCACCAAGAAGGATGCCATTGCGGTCGCGAATGACTGTTGAGAAGGGGCTATGAAAGTGGCGCAGCGGCAGATGAAACCACACGGCAGCTATCAGGCAGGTAAGACCGATTGCTGCCCCGAGCCACCGTACGCGATTGGGTGTTCGAAATAATCGCCCGGCTCTTGTGTTGATTTTTGTGGTGGTATCCATCCGTTTCCCAAATCGCCCGCTATTTATTTGGTGGTACGACTGTGACCCAGGTACCGGGTTTTCGTGCATTGATGGTTGCATCGTACATCGTTTCCACGGAGACCATTGGAAGGTAATATCTCCCCAGATAGCTTGCATTGAGGAGGACCCTGAATGTCTTTGATCGTCCCTGGTTCAAGTCGAAATATGTATAGACGCGATCATCGCGAATGTCCTGATAATCGAAGGTTTCGCTGATTTCTCGTCCGGTATCCATACGCTTGTTATGGATCTCCCAGCCCGATGCGATCAAGTGGGAGAGAGCGATTTCATCGTATCTGCCGGATACACCGGTGTTTTTCACCTGCACGACTGCAGCGAAATCCGTTCCCTGCTCAAGGCGGGTGGGGTCAAGAGTGATTCCGTCCATGGTGACATAGGAGACTTCGATGTCAAAACCGTTTGCAGCATGTGATTCGGTCCCCGGCGCAGGCAACCCTTCGAGTACAATCCGAGGGAAGAGCGTCACATTGCCGGTGTTCTTCAGAGTTACTTGTGCACTGCGCTCATGACCCGTTACCAGATCCTGCTGGAGAAGCGGCATGGAACTCGTATAGCTCTCTTTAGTTTCTCCAGCCCATTGAAAGGTAAATGTCATCTGTTCCGCTCGTTCACCTATGCCCACAAATCCGGCCATTGCGATCAGGGCATACGAAGTGGTCTGGGTGCTCATCCATTTGCCGCTGCTGAGTGCCGCGGAGATCTCCCGGGCGAGTTTTGCAGCACGGGAGGTCTCTTTGAGCAGGCACAACGTTTCAAGGATCATCGCTTTGTCCCGCAATGCGGAACCGAAGGTATTGGTCAGTTCCTGGTACTGACTGATGGTCAGGCTTGCGTTACGTGCAAGTTCCCGCGCGGCTTCACTTTGACCTGCCAGTTCGTATGCGGCAGCAAGACGATACCGTGCCGTGGGAGACAGGTCCTTGTGCTCTTTGAGCCTGTTCATTGCACTGAGCTCGGGTGCTCCGGCCAAAGCGAGCGTATACAGCCGGTACGCCTGAATAAGGCTTGCACGGGCAGATCCGGTTGTCCACGACAGTGCCCGGGTTCGCTGATACTGCTTCCATTGTGCCATCACGCCTTCTGGGACACTGTAGCCGGCCTTCCTGGCCTCGGAAAGGAAATGCCCGGCATAATTGGTCGCCCATTCCTGGGGATGATTGTTACCTGGCCAGTAACCGAAACCGCCGTTAGATGTCTGAAACAGCGTGATCCTGGTTATTCCTGCCTTGATGTTGTTTTCTATCTGCTGTTCCCGTTCGGGAGGCAAGTTGAGCAAGTGGCGGAGATAAAGCTGGGGAAAGACCGACGAAGTCGTTTGTTCGATGCAGCCGTGTGGGTAGCGAACGAGCCAATCGAGACGCTTACCCAGGTTGATCGGAGGAATTCGAGATACTTCCAGGTATGCCTGATTCGTGCCGGATATTCCCGGAAAGCCTACCTCCTGGTTCCAGGTTTTCCCCGGTTCCAGCACTGCATCATGCACATCGACGATGCGTTCCGAGGGTGTCCTGACATCGATCTGAATTTCCTGGTGAGCCTCACGGCCGCCTCCAGAGGCAGTCAGGTTGACAGTTGAGACGCCCAGCTGAGAGCCAGCCTTGAGCTTGAAATTGACAACCTGTTCCCCGGGTTCCGTAAATGAAATCCTGCGTTGTGCCTGTCCTGTCACCGCCAGCGGCCCCGTGGTAGTTACCTTGACATTTACATCGCGCACATTTTCCTCTAATGCAAAGATCGCTGCCGGAAGAGCGACTTCTTCTTCAGGGCCCATGACCCGGGGAAGCGTACCCAGAACCATGAGCGGCTTACGAACAAACACGGCCTTTTCAGTGGACCCGTAAGCACCGTCGGAACCCGCTACGACCATCGCGCGTACCGAACCAATATACTGAGGTATGTCGATTCGGTGCGTATGTTTCCTGCCTCGCCGCAGTGTATATGGGCCCATAAATCGCACCATCGGCGGGAATCGGTTGGCTTTCTGACTCCCTGCTTCGGCCTCACTTCCTCCTCCTATCGCCAGCATCTGCTCCAATTCCCCCCCATAAGCGCCCGCCACCATATCAAACAGATCCCAGGTCGTTACTCCGAGTGCTTCTCGCCGATAGAAATTCTTCCAGGGATCGGGGGTGGAAAACCGGGTCAGGTCCAACAATCCTTCATCGACAATTGCAACAGTGTAGGTCATCGGTCGACCGTTTTCCTCGCCTACGGTAATCGATGCCTCGCTTGCGGGTTCGAACTGATCGGGTACGCCCAGTGTGGGCTCGAGCCGGGTCTTGGGATCTACCACTTTCACCGGAATTACTCCATACATCCGGATAGGCAGATCGTTCCCGACCTGCAGATGGGGCTGGAGATGGGTCACATGGGCATAGACATTTGGCGCCATGTCCGATGTGGCGCTGAATTCGTAGCGGGTGACGCTGCCGTGGGTTTCCACCCAGTCGGCACGAAGGACTCTGCTTCCCGTCTCAATACTCACCAGGGCACGCCCCCGTCCTCCGGTGGGGATGGTGAGTGTGACATTGTCACCGACGTTGTACTCCTGCTTATCCGATGCAAAGGAGAGGACAGCGGCACCTCCCGGAGCATCTTTCTGTGCTCTCCCTGCCCATCCCGGCCAATCGATGTAGACGATCTTTCCGGTGACATGCTTGCCGTCGAGATCCCGGGCTCGTATGAGGTATCGTCCCCAGTTGGGGTGCTTAATCTTGAATTTCCATGATCCTCTCCCGTTGCGAATGGGAACGGTGTCGGTCTGGAGTGCCTGGTAGGAAGAAGAACCTACGTAATCGGCCAATGATTCCTGGTTTTTTTCCCACCACCATCGCCATTTGATCTTGTACATCTTCATTTCAACCTGCCCGGACGACAGGCTGTTGCCTTCTTGATCGACTCCTGCAATCTCCACGGTATGAGAGGTGTCGGTTAGAAGCATGCCGCGGGCCTTATCTCCCTTGGGGGTTTTGATTCCAATGTATCGGGTGTATGGATGATAGGGAAGTGAGAATCGGTCGACACTGTGTCCTCCTCCGGGTTCTTCGACCCGGGTTTTGAAATGGGCGGTCAGAATACCGGGAGAAACATTGTCAGCTTTCAGGTAAAACGAAACCGCGCGTTGCCCGGAATCGTCGAGTCTGCCTTTGAATACCTGCTCCTCTTCGGTTTCGTACCTCCGCACCGGGTCATCGAATGTGTAATCGGTAAACCGTGAGAATGTTGTGGGCCGTTGCGTGAAACTCACCTTCATGTCGGCATTGAGATTTTTCGCGATGGCGCCATGGAGCCATCTTGCAGCAAGCGTTCCCTCGGTAGTGCCAGTGGTCAAGTAACGTTCTTTTTCCCCGATATCCAAATCGATTTTCAGCCGGTTGGGTTTGATCGATTCTACTTTCAGAGCCTTATCGAATCGAACTCCGCCTATGTGAACGCTGGCTTTCCAGTTACCTGTCGGGGCATCAGGCGAGGTCGCTATCCGAAAACTGTGAAATCTGTTTTCCGACAGCCGTCGCACCTTTGACTCGATCTGCTGGTTCCGGGCATTGTAGAGTTCGAATCGGACCGGGTGATTCGAAGGAAGCGGATTAGCACGGTCATCGAGTATAAATGTCAAAAAGAGCGAATCACCGGGGCGCCACACGCCACGTTCTCCATAGATAAATCCCTTAATGCCTTTCTGAACGCTTTCGCCGCCGACGTCGAAATGGCTGATGGCCAGAGCCGATCCCTTGTCGAGTTTGAGGTAGCCGGATTGTTTTCCGTGCCGTGCGAAGGCCAGAAATGGGCTTCGTGGTGAAGACAGAGTCACCATTCCCTTGCTGTCGGTGCCTCCGGAACTCATTATTTGCTGCTGGAAATCCAGAAGTTGCACATTAACCCCGGCCAGTGGCTCGGTACTGCTGATGCTTGTTGCCACGAGGGTGACTTTGTCGTCCTGTCCCGCTTTTGCGATCAACCCTACATCAGAGACCAGAATAGTGCGGCTCACGGAAACATCGCGGCCAAATCGCGGTGTGTAGTAGGCAGGGTGGCACGGATTGTCCCGGTTATTTCTATACTCTCCCCAGTTGAAATCCTGCTCATAATAATCCCAGAAACTCGATTCGGAAGATGTCTCATCCCAGTTATCGGAAAGCTCAGGGAGTTTGTCGGGTGAATCGGTATCCAGGTCAGGGCAGTGGTAGGCAATGTCGCTGCGCATGAAATAAACTTTCAGACAGTAGAGTCCTCCCGGCTGGTCCTGGATAAGCGGGCCGACATCCAGACCATAGCGGACCCACCGGTCACGGCGGCCCGAAGACATGTCAAGGGATACCCGTTTTCGCCAGACCACTCGCCCCACTCGCTTGAGTTGCCTTGTGGACTCCAGGGAATTCACCTGAAGAAACTGCGGTACATTACTCTCAAAAACCCTGGTCGCTTCCACAATGATGTAGCGGAGATTGACCGTTTCAAGTGGAATCGTTGTTCCCTGCGTTGTAGGCACGACCACACCTTTGCCGGTGAACCGCACCTGAGGCTTAACGGTTGGAAAGTCCACTGTATGGGTCGAGCGATCGGGCAGGCGGCTGCCGCGAGAGTTCTTTATCCCCGCTTCGACTTCGACATCGAGTTCGCCCCCCATGTAGGCAGAACTGTACACTTTCACCACGTTACCATCGATAGTATACCTGAGGTCACGAATCGAGGCGATTCTGATCAAGCCTCGCAGATTCTGGTTTTGCTGCAGCGGATCAGTAAACCAGATACGTATATACTGCTGCTGATCGCGAACGGCCTTCACTCGCGATACTTTGAAGGAACTCAACGAAGGAACAGAAATGGTTCTCGTTCCCTTATCATCCACACCTATGGGGGAGCCGTTCCATGAAAGTGTCACCGAGCCGGACTGCTCGCCCCGAACGATGCTGTCGACAAGGAACGTGTTGGCCAGGCGGTCTTCATCGTGTTTCCACGAAACGGGCAGTTCACGGTTGCCCTGACGCGCACTCAGGCACTTTTCGACCGCATAGGCATGTTCCACATCGGCAGTCGATATCGTGCCGGAAAGCTGTTGCCTGGTCAGTTCCTCAGGAGAGGCGGCACGGAGTCCTGTAATGTCCAGTTCGAGCGCCTGCTCCATCGCAACGAATGAAAACGTGAACTCTTCGTGGAGGTGTTCGGTTGAAAGCGGCGATAACGCAATGCTCACC
>JBEPYC010000084.1:0-11913 GCA_041641555.1 Chitinivibrionales bacterium
AAAAAAGAAGGATGCACCGGATAATTTCTGGGCTTATCGGAAACCGGCTCGAGATCTGGCCAATGAAATCTATGGCCGATTTCTTTCCTTGTACCGGCTGCTTCCGGAGCATGCCGTGGCGGCATCGCTGGAGGGCAGAGAGACGGTACATGCAACCGAGGCTAAGGCACAGATTCAGTCGTTTCTGGAACTGGCAGATTCCAACGGCAGAAATGTAAAATCACTGATAGACCTGAGCGCAGATGAAATACTTGAGAAAGGCATCGACCAGCTGCGTTCGCGAAAGCTGATCGCTGTGAACGGCTCCACGATCGGTGTCAGGTCCAGAAGCCTTATCGACTACTACGCAGCAGCATTCAAATAGACGCATATAACGAGAGGAATTTCCCTTTGTCATTCCGGCAGTATCTGAAAATACCACAGGCAATCGAGCTGTCTTCGCGGGACAAGGAAGATGCGATCGCCGAATTGACCCAGTCGTTAGCCCGGGCACTGAAACTTCGCAAGCAGAAACCGATTCTGGAGGAAGTGCTCAAGCGTGAAGAAGCCGCCTCAACTTTCATCGGCCAGGGTATCGCCATTCCTCAGACGCGGGCACCGATCAAAGAGCCATTTGCCATAGCAGTGGGCCGCAGTCTTCCGGGAATAAACTTCGATGCCGCGCGGGGGGCGCTTGCCCATATAATCGTACTGATTATCGCTCGTGAAAGTGACACCGACAACAGCAAGCTGATTAATCTCCTCTCCGAGATTGCTTCCTGTTTCAAGTCAAATGTCGTAAAAGAGGCCATTTTATCTACTGCAGGTCCGGTCGACATTGCCTCGATTGTGACTTCGTTCGACAAAGCACAGAACGCCCCGGCTCCTCCTGCAACATCAAAGAAACACATCGACCCGATCCTCTCGGGGGCGGTGAATCTGGTGCGGGAAATCAAAGCCGGCGCGCTACTGATATTTGCCGATGCTACGCGGGAAAACGAGTTTCTGGAAAAACTTCCCGCTCGCATGAAAAAGATAATCATCACCAGCAACAAGACCCGATTCAGTTCCGAAGATAAGCGAATAACGGCTCTGATCCAGGCACCTTCGCTTCTCTCAGACCGCGTCAGTCAGGTCAAAATCGGTCTTCTTCTGGCCGTTTCCCGTGGACTTCTGAAACGCGAAGACAAGATTGTCTGTATTTCAGGAAACTCCCGCAATGGGGTTTTCGATACGATCGTCTCAATCGATGTCGATCGGGAATATGAATTCTTCTTTACCGCCTCGCGAAGCATTCTGCCAGGCGATGTTCGCCCCGAAGTCCTGGAGCGGGTCGTGGGAATTGCGGGAGAGATCGCGGTGGAAGGACGGGAAGGAAAACCCACGGGAACGATATTCGTGCTGGGTGACACCAACAGCGTAAATGCATACGTCCGCCAGCTTATCATCAATCCCTTCCGCGGATACAGCGAAGCGGAGCGGAACATAATGGATCCGGGACTCGACGAGACGATAAAGGAGTTTGCCTCGATCGATGGCTCTTTCGTGATTACCGGCGATGGTATTGTCTTATCGGCCGGAAGCTACCTCAAGCCGGAGGCCGATATCGAACCTCTGCCCAGTGGCCTCGGCTCACGACACATGGCGGCTGCAGCCATAACCGCATGCACAAATGCTCTTGCAGTGGCGGTATCTGAATCGACCGGAACCGTTACTATTTTCAAAAACGGCTCGGTGATGATGTCGCTTTCCAAACCGATGGCTCAAGAAGGCGGTGTTCCGACCCCAAAGATTGTGTAGCGTCGGGTCAAAAAGCGCACCAACATCCTTGTGGTTTCCGGGCCCATGTCCATGCAGGCTAAAGCCGGGCGTTGTCTTTCCCTCCGATCCCATAGGCACACAGGTCACGTTCTGCCAGTCCCGCCTGATCCCCAAAACTGGAGCGTGTGCGCTCCGCGTGCTATTTTTGCCTTTCTGGTGTTCTGTGCAGTTCAACGAGAAATCTGCTATCCAAGTTAACCACCCGCCGGTACCTGCCGGCACCATAAGAAAGGGCGGATAAAGAAATGGCAAAAAGGAAAATCTCCTATGATGACAGTACCCTGAGCCAGTTTTTGTCTTCGGAGGAACGTGAGACTTACCTGGATTCGGCGGTACGCGCGGAAAAAATGCTTGCGGAAAAAAACGGTCCGGGAAATGATTTCCTTGGTTGGCTTAATCTGCCCAGCCAGAGCACGGCCGAGTCTCGCGCGGCCATTACATCGAAAGCTAAAGAACTCTCGGAAAAGGCCAATGTTCTTATAAGCATTGGTATCGGCGGTTCCTACCTGGGCGCGCGCGCTGCAATCGAGTTTCTTTCCCCGAGCTTTGAAGACCTGAGAAAGCCCCGAGTGATTTTTGCAGGTCACAACCTCAACTCCGATTACCTGGCAGACCTCAAAGCCGTCTTCGATAACAACGAGGTGGCAGTCAATGTGATTTCCAAGAGTGGGACAACTACCGAGCCGGGCGTGGTATTCCGAATCGTGCGTAAGTGGATGGAAGAGCGCTATGGGAAAAAAGAAGCCGCCGCTCGTATTGTAGCCACGACCGATCCCGAAAAGGGTGCACTGCGCAAACTTGCCGCGGAAGAGGGTTACACAACTTTTAGTATTCCGGCAGATGTCGGGGGGCGCTTTTCGGTGCTGACTCCAGTCGGACTCTTTCCGATCGCGTTCTCTGGAATCGATATCGATAAGCTTGTCGAAGGGGCGCAGCTTGCAATGGGCTTCTGCAGCGGTGGTTCGCTGGATACCAATATCGCCGCACGTTATGCGGTCAACAGAAACATTCTCTTTCGCCGGGGTAAACAGATCGAAGTAATGGCTACCTTTCAGCCGCAGCTCCATTTCCTCGGAGAATGGTGGAAACAGCTTGCAGGAGAAAGCGAAGGCAAAAACCTGACCGGCATTTTCCCGAGTTGTCTTGACTACACCACCGATTTGCACTCGCTTGGCCAATGGATGCAGGAAGGTATCCGGAATGTGATGGAAACCTTTCTGGTACTCAAGAACACGCGCACCGGCCTGACGGTACCCGCTGTAGGAGACAATAACGATGGACTGGATTACCTCAAAGATCAGACTATCGAGTATGTAAACAAAAACGCCTACATAGGTACCTTGCTGGCTCACCTCGACGGTGGTGTTCCTGCTTCGACAATAACACTCGATGACCGCACCGAAGAAGCGCTTGGGCAGTTCTTCTATTTCTACGAAAAAGCAGTTGCGCTCTCCGGGTACATCCTCCGTGTCAACCCGTTCGACCAGCCAGGTGTCGAAGCCTACAAGAAAAACATGTTCGCACTTCTTTCCAAGCCGGGATCGGAGCAACAGGGCAAAGATCTTACCGCGCGCGCAAAGGAAATGGGCTTATGAAATCTCATCGCGAAACCGTCACGCTGAACATTCCGACCCGGCGGGATTATATCAACATTACGCCAAAGGTGGAAGAGGAAGTCACCAAAAGCGGAGTCAAGGAAGGATTATGCCTGGTCAATGCGATGCACATCACGGCCAGCGTGTATATCAATGATGATGAGCCGGGACTTTTAAAGGATTACGATGACTGGCTGGAGCAGCTGGCTCCGCATGAGCCGGTCAGCCGGTATCGTCACAACGGGGCCGAAGACAACGGTGATGCGCATTTGAAACGGCAGGTTATGGGTCGCGAAGTCGTCGTGGCGATTACCGACGGAAAGCTGGATCTGGGTCCCTGGGAACAGATTTTCTACGGGGAATTCGATGGTCGGCGGCCGAAACGCTTACTCATCAAGATCATCGGGGAGTAACACCTGAATTCAGCAGCCGGACATACAGGGGGGGAGGTGTCCCCCTCGCATAAGCCTCCTTGGCAGATGCCTGCGGGGTCTTTTGCTGCCCCTACAGCGGGGGGATTCCCCCCGCAACGCCCCCACGGGTGTGCCGAAGTTCTTCATGCTCCGCCTGCGAAAGGAAACTGGTCACAAAACCTCTGGGCCCTGTTTCTCATCGCGCTGTGCATCTGCAACGGGGAAACCGAATCTCTCCACGAATCCTCCGGTAAAGATGTGCCGATCGTGATTCCTTCGGTGATTCGGACGATTCCTCACGATACGGCGGCATTCACCCAGGGTTTGCTGTATCATGACTCGAAATTATACGAAAGCACCGGCCTTTACGGGAAGTCATCGCTCAGAATGGTAAACCCGAAGGACGGGGACATCCTCTACCGTAAGAATATCGATGCCGCTTTGTTCGGGGAGGGACTTGCCCGCGATGGCGATCACCTGGTGCTTTTGACATGGAAAGCGCAGGTGGCTCTGGTGTACCGCCTTGAAGACCTCAAACAGGTGGCGACACGGAAGTATGCCGGCGAAGGATGGGGGCTTACCCACGACAAACGGCGCTTTATCATGAGCGATGGGAGCGATACGCTCTATTTCCGGGATTCGTTGTTTACCCGTACCGGCTCGATTGCAGTGACCTACAAGGGAAAGCCACTGAGCAAACTCAATGAGCTTGAGTACGCCCGGGGAATGGTATTTGCCAACGTTTGGTATAGTGATATGATTTTTGGCATAGATCCGAACACCGGAGAGGTGGAAAAGGTGATCAACTGCACCTTCCTGGTCCGGAGAGCTGGGGTGAGCGACCCGAAACACGTCCTCAATGGCATTGCCTACGAGCCTTCTTCGGGGCATCTTTTCGTGACCGGGAAGAACTGGCCCACTGTGTTCGTTATAGATGTGCCCGAAAAACAACGTTAGTACCTCAAAAAGTACCTCCCTCATACCGCTTGTCTCACAGGACTGGCTCAAATCTCTCCAAAGTGTTACAATTAAAGAGGATAACCCGCTATTCTCCGCCACAACCATACTGGAGGGGCCTTGTTGATTGAGCATGGAAATGCGAACCAGAAAGATTCTGCAAACCAACAGTCGTACATACCCGAGAATGCAAAACCGAATGAACAGAAAACCGAGCGGGATGATTTCGAAGTGTCCGTTTCGGTGATTATGCCGACATACAATCGTCCTGATATGCTGGTTACGGCTGTCCGGAGCGTTTTAGCCCAGACATTCCGGTCCTTTGAGATCATTGTAGTAAACGACTGCGGAATGGATGTGGGCGGGATTCTGATGGGTTTGGACACGGAAAACCGGATAACCTATGTCAGGCATGGCAAAAACCGGGGGCTGGGAGCAGCCCGGAACACGGGTATCAGGTTGGCGCGGGGGAAGTATATCGCGTATCTGGACGATGATGATGTGTTCTACCCCAATCACCTGGAAACGCTGGTATCTTATTTGAAAGTGACCGGAGGCGATGTCGCATACAGCGATGCGCATCAGGCGCACCAGGTTATGGAGCACCAGGCCTACGTCACCAAAAGCCGGCGGGTCCTGTATTCATTCGATTTCGATTACGATCGAATCCTCTACGAAAATTTCATACCGGTATTGTGTATCGTGCACAAGAAAGAATGTATCGACAAGGTCGGCTTTTTCGATGAAACGTTGCACACGCATGAAGACTGGGAGCTGTGGATCCGAATGTCCCGGAGATACCGGTTCGAACACGTAAAAATGGTCACCTCCGAATTCACGACTCGCGGCGATGGGTCGCAAATGACCAGCTCACGCATAAACAGCTTTGTTGAAACAACAAAGAGAATTTACGAGACACACAAAGCGTTGGTTGCCACCCGTCCTGACCTTCAGACACAACAGCAAAGAACGCTGGAAGCGCGTGTCCGGTGGGGAACCGGTTCGGCTGTTGCTGAGCTGTCCAGCCTGAAAACGTTCATGGATGAAGTCATTCATCTGGTTGAGCAGAGCGATATCGCAAAGGCGCTGGCTTTGTACGATCAACAGAGGCCGGGTTTTCATACCGATGACCCGTCACTTGCCAAATTTGATGTGCTGATAGGCTCTATTCGTTCAAAGGTTCAGGCCAGTAAGGTCTGACACGCTGCCCACCGGTTGAAAAAGGGTGGGCAGGGCGGGCGGAGGGGCAGTGGTTGACGGTTCCACGAGAATATCAAAATGAAAGGCGCTTGGGGCTTTCGGGTGACCCGGTCATTTTGACAGCCCTTACGCTCCTCGTCGTACCAGCCATACCTGATACAAAGGAAACACGATTTCCTGAGCAGCAAGGTTCGGAGAACCTTGCTCCGGATAGGAAAAGGTGCGCCGGTCAAAGAGAATCCGGTTGCGGGAGATCGTGTGAAATCCAGCCTGGGCAAAAAGCGACCCCAGTTGGTCTTCCGTAACCCAGTCTTCCACGGGCTGTTTGAAGTTATTTACAATCTCAAGCCAGGTTTTCACGACCTCTTTTCGAGGAGTGGTTATAATAGCGTAACCACCCGGTTTAAGCAGGTCGCGTATCTGGGATACAAATGCCGTCTGTTCAGGATACGGCACGTGTTCGATGACTTCAGATGATACCACCAGATCATAGGGAGTGAAATCGTTCCCCTCGAGTATGGTTTGTGCCGTTCCTGCCGTAAACCTAAGATCGGGAAAATTCTTTTGTGCCGCATGAGCCACTTCGGCTACCGGTTCTACGCCTTCGACGATTCCGTACGAAGAAAGCAAGCGCGACAGCCACCCTCTTCCACACCCGACTTCAATGATGCGCATCGGGTGTTCCAAACGCTGCTTATCGGGGATAACAATATCGAGATACGCAGAAATTCTGTTCCATCGAGCGGTCTCCTCCGGGTTGGGCTGCAATGCAGAATACTGGGAACTTTCTTTGAAAAGTTTTGAGTAGAAGGCATCACTTTGCTCTTTTGAAGGCGGTGTCGAGCGTTTCCGGGGAAGGTTGGGGATCACGGGTTTTTGTATAACAATGTCTCTGAAACGGTGGACCGATGCGAGTGTTCCATTGTCGTGGTACTCGGGTTGTTCGTAGGAAGGATCGATGCCGTGTTCGATCCATCGCATGACCTGAGCGATCCGCTTCTCGACAGTGTGGTATTCGAGAACCCTTTTCTGAGCACGTAAGGTCAGATCGAATGCTTCGGAGACGTGTGACTTTACCCATTGGACATGCTCGGAGAGCTGGGCGGGATTGTTCTGATCAAAAAGCAGGATTTCTTCGCCGTGTGTAAAAAGAGTCTGATTTCTTGGCCGGCCAGGAATTGCCCAGGAGATAACCGGCATGCCTGCGGCCATCGATTCCACCACTCTTCCGGCATAAGTCTGAACGAAATGTGGCAGATTAACCACGGCGCATCCCTGACGAAGGCCTTCCTGCCAGAAATCGAAACATTTCCGTCGAATGGTACGCAGCCCCTCGGTCAGCGCGTTCCACGCATCTGGGTTAACGGTTTCGGGCTGCTTAAGCAGGTCAGCCGCAACAGAATTCATCTCGTTGAATATTACCGGGTAATTACTCTGATTTTCAGGTGAATGGGCATGCTCCAGAAGCTCTTTCAGCTCGGGAAGCTCAAGCCACTGGGAGCGGGCTCCATAGAATGAGCCGGTGAAAAGTGCGGGCTTGTTTGAATCAATCCGCTGGGGAAGACAGACGTTTCTTTGCGGCACTGCTGGAACGAACCAGAATGCATGGGCCGATGAGTGTTGTGCAATATCCACAGCATCGTACTCATCCACACATATTACATGAGATACCGAAGTGATGCGTTCGAAAACGGCTTCTCGCCGTCCGACAAATTGAGGATACTGCTGGTATACTTCGGCAGGATAATTAAGAGATTCTGCAATGAGCCCAACCCGGGTGGGTGCGATTTGACTGATCAATTGCCGCGCCTGGGGGGACATTGCAGTGTGTACCAGCTCGAACCAGACCTGATCAAACGAACGGTTGACACAAATCCGCTCAAGCATCCGACACCAGCTATCGGCTTGTTCATGGGTCATTTCATTGAATACCGGAACAGTCGTACATTCTACCCCGTTTGCCGCAAACCCCTCTTCGAGGCCCAGCTGGGTTGCGTACGTCCAACTCCGAGCACGATCCCATGTAGGGAATTCCAGAGGAAGGTACAGAACATTCAGGGGCTTTTTGGGTTCCACCATCTTTTTTCTGGGTGCTGAATCTGCAATCTCCGAAATACCAGTTTGTGTTTTTATACGCATAATAAATCCTCAAAGATCGTTCAGGAGCCTGCAGAGCTCCAGGATATATTCTGAAGAAAGGTCGGGAAAGTTACCGATGTAGAAACCATAGAAATGGACGTGTTCAAGGTTTGGGTATTTTAAGTGTTCGTCTTCGGGAACAACGCCCCGCAGGTATGGTTGACGCAATTGATTTCCTCCGCCCGCACTGCCCCGACGGAATTCGATTCTGTTTTCTGTGAGTGTTTTCATGACCCGATCGCAAAGCTCGTTGTCGGGATGCCGGATAAGCAGATTCAGCGCGTAATTGCAGCTTCCTTCCAGGTCAAAATCGGTGTAGTATTTCGATGCATCCAGATTCTCGAGAAACAGCTTGAAATTATCCTTACGTTTTTGATTATTCGCATCCAGTCTTTTGAGCTGATTTCGCCCAAGTACCGCCGCCAGCTCATTGTTGCGCATGTTAAAGCCCGGATAGGCGAAGATGAAATCAGGATTCAATTCGGGGTTGTTCTTCTTGAAACTCTGCCGCAGCTCTTCACTGGTCGACTCCCGCACCATCCCATGGGAGCGAAGCATGCGGACGGTCTGGTAAAACTCATCGTCATTGGTACATACCATTCCGCCCTCGATCGTGCTCATGTGATGGGCAAAGTAGTAGGAGAAATTCGATGCAAACCCGAAGCTTCCCAGTTTCTGCCCCCTGAAAACCGCACCATGCGACTCACAGACATCCTCGATCAGGGCGATCTTTTGATCCTGGACTGTCTTGAGAAGGTCATTGGTAAGGCCATTGAATCCCTGGGCATGGACAAAGAGCAGAGCCGCGGTGTCCGGACTGATTTTCTTCCGGATTGCTTCGGGATCCATGGAGAGATTCCGAAGGTTGATATCGGCAAACACTGGCGTGAACCCGCTCATCAGTACGGCAACGATATCCGATACCCACCCGAACGGAGACACAATGACCTCGCCACTCATTCCCCTGGCTTTCAAGGCGCTGAGTGTGATCAGATTCGCCGAAGACCCTGAGTTTACAAATACACTATGACGTACTCCAAGCCATTGCGACCATTCTTTTTCAAATGCGGCAACCTGCTGGTTTTGTGTGAGGATCGGGTTTCCGTTGAGAAACTCGATGAGAACATCGAGATCGCCCCGAGTAATATTGTTATGCATGAGCGGCCATCGTGAAATCATATACATCTCCTCAAAGTCTTTTGCTGCCTGCAGGTCAGGTGCGGCATTCTCTCAGAAGCTCCAGAGTCGTCTTCACAATCTGTTGTTCATCGATTCCTTCGAGGTGGTGCAGGTATTCTCGGCCTCCTCCCTCGAACCGGTGATCCTTTACTCCGAGATGCCGGGTGCGTTTTCTCTTTGAGTCGTTGGCGATCAACCCTCGTACCATCGAGTCGAGGCCTCCGGCACCCACGAATCCTTCTTCGAGCGTAATGATCCCATCGTAATGGTCCAGGGCCGCGCGAAGCGCCGAATGGGATTCAGGTTTAAAACGGAAAACGTCTATCACCCCGATACCTTCGCTGAGTCTTCGAGCTGCAGCGACTGCAGAATGGGTCATGTACCCGGTGCTCACCAGACACACCGATGAGCCTTCCTGGAGAACACCGAAACCGTCAGTCATGGCCTGGTCCTGCGCAGAGGTGTAGATATCACCAAGGGGTTTGCTGTCCAGTCGAAGGTACTTGGGTGATGCCTGCGCAAAGCAAAAATCCAGACACGCTACTGCGGAATTTGCATCGCACGGAGACAGAAGCTCTATGTGAGGCAGCATCCGCATAAGGGTCAGGTCTTCAAGACAGTGATGAGTAGGTCCTGAAATGTCGTAACTCATCCCAGCGCCAACACTCAGCAGGTTGACATTCAGTTTTTTGAACGAAGCGTGAAGAGAAAGATCCGTCCGGATCTGTTCAAAAGCCCGCATGGAAATAAATGGAGCTATGGCGTAGGCAAAAACAGTATATCCCTCGAGCGCAAGTCCCATCGAAACATTAATAAGGTTCTGCTCGGCTATTCCCACATTACAGAAACGCCCGGTAAACTGGTCACGCAACAGATCGAGTGCAGGTGAACCGAAATCAGCGGTAACAAAGAAGATCTGTTTGTCGTCTTCCATTTTTCTGCGCACGCCTTCAATGATCAGGTCGCGCATCGCTTTGGGTTTGGTGGTATTCATCGGGACCTGCCCAGGAGTTCATTGATCTGTTCCGGCGAGAGTGATTTCACGTGGCAGAGGGAATCTCCTTCGAGCCACGGTACCCCCTTGCCCTTGATAGTGTCTGCGATAACTACTTTAGGTGCGCTATTTCTTCTGGAAAGCTGCTCTGCAATCGTTCCGTGCACTGATTCGATATCGTGTCCATCGACGTTTACCGCCTCCCACCCGAAAACTCGAAACTTTTCAGACAATGGGGATATGTCGACAATTCGGTCGCAGTAATCCAGCATGGAGATTTTATTATGGTCGATAATGAGCAGCAATTGGTCAAGGTTCTGGTGAGCCGCCAGCATCACCGATTCCCACACCGCGCCTTCGTATAGCTCTCCGTCCCCACACAGTACAACCGCGTTTCTGGTGGACTTTTTTCCACGGAGTCCAAGGGCCATTCCCGTTGCCATACCAAGTCCGAGGCCAAGAGATCCATTGATCGTCTCGATACCCGGCACAGAGCAATCCGGAATGCTCGCAAGTCGTGAACCGGGACTGGAGATGCCCTCTAATTCTTCAGGCCCAAGAAACCCGAGATCTGAAAGGATGGGATACATCCCAACGCCGCCGTGACCCTTGCTGATGATAAAACGGTCACGTCCCTCCCACATCGGATCTCCGGCATCGTAGGCGAGGAGTTCTCCGTAAAAGAGAGAGACCAGTAGCTCGACTGGCGACAGCGATGAAGCAATTCTCGTTTCGGGAGACCGGCCATGCAGCTCGATAACCTTTTTCCGGACCCATGCTGCCTTTGAGCGTAGAAATGATGGATCCACAGTTGGTTTAGTCATTGAAGAGTCTCCTCTTGAGGGGCACTCGGGTAACCTTCTCAATGTGCTCCCGGACGGGTGTGCCGAATCGCTCCTGGACATAGTCCAAATACCCCGGGTCGGTAAAGTAGGAAAGAAAAGCCTTGTCTCGAAATCCAAGGACCTCGGCGCTGCTGAGCGTAGGGGTCGGAAGCGGCTTGGATTCATACCCGTGTTGAGCATACCCCTCCCAGGATGCAGGGAGAGCACCTGGAGTCTGGAGAAGAGAATCGTAGAGGCGAGATCCGGGATATGCCATAACGGAATAGAAGTTTGCAAATTCGCAATTCAGGTCCTTGGCCAGCTGCAGCGTTTCCTCCATGGTTTCAATGGTGTCTTCGGGGAGCCCGAACATGTAATTGCCCATCACATAGATATCGTGCTCCTGAAGCGTGCGGACCACCTCGACAATGTTTCGTCGAATATTCTTGTTGACATCGTTGCGCACCGCCGTATTCCCCGATTCGATTCCAAGGCAGAACCAGTTTATCCCGGCTTTCTTGAGCTTGCCCAGCAGATGCTCGTGCACCGTATCGACGCGGGCATATACCCAGAAATTCAGATTGTATCCTCTTTCCATGATGCCGTCGCAGAAGGCCTCCACACGTTTGGGATCGAGGATGAAAAGTTCATCGGCAATCATGATGTTTTTGACATTATGCTCTTCAACCAGCTGGTCGATCCATGTGAGAACGGTCTCAATCGACCAGTAACGCACGGAAGGCTTGCCGAAAATGGCATTTATGCAGCAATAGTTACACGAGAACGGACAGCCCAGTGAAGTGTAAATCGTC
>JBEPYC010000085.1:0-11879 GCA_041641555.1 Chitinivibrionales bacterium
TTCAGCTGGTACGCCGCGGATTACCGCGGTTTCGTACGCGACCCGACATCGCCTTCCCTTCTTTCGGAACAAACAAATGCAACGGTTTCCGATTTCATTGGAAGCTACCTGGAGGAAAGTGTACTGCTTACCGATCAGGATCTGCAGTACCTCCCCTATGACTGGGAAGTAAATGAGGGAAAGGGGTAACCCATGCCTGCTCTTCGCGCTATACATTTGCAAGGGGCCTTTGTGTTTCTGATGGTTTTCATGCAGTCTGCGGAAGGATCGGGAAAATTCGATTATGCCGCCCTTTCGTTTGGAACGTGGATCGTAACCAACGACAACACCGGCGCATCGAGCAAGGACTCGTATTTTCAGACTGCAAAGATGGCAGCCTGGTACCATGTCGGGAAGCTCAAAGGGTCGATCAGCATACCGTTTACGCTGACATTTGAAAAGTATCCCGAGTACATCCTCTATGCGGCATATCCATCGAATGGGGAGATCACATTTGGATATCAGTTCGGGGCAATTCAGCCGCGGCTCGGTCTGTCGTTCCCGATGGGCTACCCGCTTCGGGGAACTGCCTGGATCGGCTCCGGAAACATCAACGGCGTACTTGGCGCTTACTTTTCACTGTTCAAAAAGCCGGGGGGAGACGTTACGATAGGCGGCGATGCGCTCACCCGTGTTGCTCTGACCGACACATCCCAGGGGGCACGGTACGGTCGTGGTTCTGTATCGGGGTATTTGAGTCTCCGTGGATCCTACACCCGAGCGGACTGGAAATGGAGTTTCGGCCTGTTTGCCTCGGGTTCCCGATTTGTTTATACCGACTGGGGTGGCCCCGAAAACTCCCTGGCGGTTCTTCCGATGTTTTCCGCAGGCCGCCGACTGGGCTCATCCAGGGAGCTTTCGATCAGTTTCGGCGCAGGTCCGGGCTGGTCGGGAGAACAATGGGGAAAACAGCAGATCAATGTCAGTGCGGGTGTCAGTCTGGGAACGGGGCTTTAGGGGATCGGGCAATGAAAATCCTTCTTGTCCACACCAGAATAAACTACGATAACATGGAACCGCTCGGGCTTCTGTCCCTGGCTACGGCATTGAAGCGAGCAGGTTTCCAAACAAGCGTGCTCGACATTTTCCCGCAGGATGATCTCTATTTCTGCGATTGGATTCACACATTTGCTCCCGATCTGATCGGTTTCGGTTTCGAAACTCCGGGTGTGCGTAGAACCCGGGAACTGATCGGACTGGCCCGCTGCATTGCACCCGAAATTCAGCTGTGTGCCGGTGGCATCCATACCTCAGTTCTTCCTCAAACCACTTTGCACGACCTTGACCTTGATTTTGTCGTTGTGGGCGAAGCGGAGAGCAATTTTCCGCTCATCTGCCAGGCTCTGCAAAATGGACGCAGCATCCAGGGACTACCGGGGGTTGGTATCACCGATATCGGCGGCAGCTTCCACCTGACACCACCTCCTCCCCTTATTGCGGACCTCGACGCCCTTGCGCCTGTCGACCGATCATTGCTTCACGGCCATCGGTTCTATTTCGAGCCACCAGGATGCGTCAGGGGACTGGTCCGTACCCGGGCTGCCAACATCCTGGCATCGCGGGGCTGCCCCTACAACTGCACGTTCTGCCAGTCGGATTATCTCATGGGCAAAGAGGTGCGGTTGCGCTCCGTTGCCAGTGTTATCCGAGAAATCAAGGAGCTTCGGGAGAGGTATGAAATCGGGACCATCTACTTTGCCGATGACGGAATCACCGTTGACCGGGATTGGATCGAGCGGTTCTGCGAGCACTTACTTTCAGAGAACCTCGATATCGGATGGGGATGTCAGTCTCGGGCCGATTGCCTCAGTCCGGAGAGGGTAAACCTCATGAAACGGGCAGGGTGTCTGCAGATTGACATGGGAATCGAAAGCGGAGATCCCGAGGTTCTCGGCTATTTAAACAAATCCGAAACCCCTCGTCAGTACCTCGAAGCGGCCGGCTGGATACGTGGCGCGGGAATGCGATTGCTGTGCTCGTTTGTAATCGGTACGCCGGTAGAAACCAGTGCGAGCTACGAGAAGACATCCAACCTGATTCAAGCTCTTCGCCCTTCGATGTGCCAGTATTTCACCCTGGTCCCCTATCCGGGCACTGACCTGGCACGTCAGGCACTGGAAACCAATGCGCTGGAGCACCTCAGCTTCTCTGAGCGGGGCTCGCAGAAGCTCTGGGCAGGCGGTTCTTTACGCGGAAATCTGAGCCGGGAGGAGCAGGTACGGATGAAAGCCGCACTCCAGCGCACAACGTTCCTTCGCGACCACCTTTCCCTTGTCCTGGGTTGGGCCAGGTATCCTCGTCACGTGTTTCGTCTTGCCCGCGTAATCTTTCAGAATGGATTCTTTTTGCGCTCAGCCTTTCCCCTTCGCCGATTCAATCCTGTGGAAATAGCACAGACGATTTACCATGCCTACAACAGAGACCTGCTCCAGAGGGCTCGCAGCCGGGAGATGTCGCCTCTGGCTTTGTCCAAAGAATATGCGCAGCCAGAAGATCATTCGTCCGCTGCTGTGGCGGTTGAATAGGTCGGCGCTCGATCTCGCAGACGCTCTCTTGTCCGAAGAAAGACTTGGATGAAAACACGATTCATTTTGATGATCTGTTTACTTCTTCTTGCGTTTCATGGAGCGGCGGCGGTTCTGGTCGCGGTATCCTATCTCTCATTTCCATTCCAGACTCATCACTGGGGGGAGTGGGATGTTCTTTATCAGTCGATCCTCGCATCGCGCGGAACCCTTCCCTATTTACTTGGCGACTTGACTCAAGCGACATCGATTCCGTACCAGTTTCTTTTTCCCTATCTTTGCGCTCTTCCTGTGCTTGTCTTCGGACCGGAGCTGTGGATTGGACGAGCGATATCGATGGTATCGTTTGCAATATCCGCAGTACTCATTATTCGTATTCTCCGAAGATACCGCCTTCCCCGAAAAGCCCGTTTCATAGGAATCATCCTGGTAGCTGTCATCCCGGCAGCAACCCAATACAGTCTCTTCAAGTTTCATCCCAACGCGCTATGTATTGCCCTGGGCATGCTTTCACTCGCCCTGATTCCGCGGAGGGGAACACCTCTGTCGTGGGCACCTGCATTTGCAGCGGCAATTGCCAGTTTTTTCGCCAAGCAGACCGGAATTGTGTTTCTGACGGCTCTGTCAATTTCTGCACTGTGGCAATTCAAGTGGCGTGCGGCCTTTCTCATCGCGCCGGTTGCGGCTGTGATTGCCGGCATTTCGCTGACGCTCAACCATTTCAGCCAGGGAACCTACGGATTTTTCTCCTACCAGCTTCCTTCTCACTTCAACCTTCGGCCCTCACAGGTCGACGACGGAATCCGGTTTCTTTTGGGAAACGCCCCGGTGCTGTTTTCAGCCGCCATTCCCATGCTTTCTCGACGCCGGGCATTGCGTGATCCGGTGATGGTGGCAGCTGCAGTTTCAATCCCGGTGAGCATATATTCGTTTGCGATGTGGGGAGGCACGGCTACCAATTTTTCGATTTGTTTTATACTTCTTGCGATTCCCGCCACGCGCTTTGCCGCTGTTTTCTGGAGAAGAAACCAGCACAGCCCCCTGGGTTCGATGGCTGCCCTGGCACTTTTGCTGGTGCAGCTGACCGTTCCACTGACAAGTCTCTCGCTGCCGGATTCGGATGATTCGGCAGCCGCCCGGAAAGTCGGCCAGTACTTTGCCGACGACAGTACCAGCGTGCTGGCACTCGACGAGCAGCACTGGGCTTTTCTCTCCGGAAACCCGCTTTACACTAACGCAGAAGCAATGCTCCAGTTCAAACAGGCGGGAATCCAGCACTACCCGGTTATCGAAACAATGATCCAGTCTCGGTCATTTGATATCGTTACCGTGGGAGCCACCCGGTTTCATCCCGACAGCGAAGAACCAGGCCTGAGAGTATTCCAATTACTGCTGTCCCACTACTGTGTCCACGATATCGTAACCTCGAATTCGGTCGTTTCACCGCTTCTGGTGCTTCACCCACAAGACATGGCGTGCCCGGAGCATTTCGGGAGACGGTGGCTTGGGAGGCACGGCGCTCACGTTCACCTGCCGACAACGGCGATGCGATTATGCGAGTGTGTTGAAGCGAAGTCGGATTGAGTATTTCTATCAGGGTATCTTCGGCAGACAGCTTTACAAGCCTGTGTTTTTCAGATCAATCCTGACCTACCGTTTTGATCCTGAGGAAATTGGTAGCACCACGTGCGGGGGTCGTACCGCTGATGATGACTACTTTCTGTCCTTTCGAAAGGAGACCGGCTTTCATGAGTACCTTCTCGGCCGCCGTGATAAGGCCGACGACCTGGTCCTGAAAGAGCACGTGGACCGCGCGAACGTTGCAGGCAAGAGAAAGCTGATGCACTACGCGTTTGTCGGGAGAACAGGCAAGAAGCGGCGCCTGAGGGCGGATATTCGACAGGTAAAATGCCGTTGCGCCCGAAGTGGTAAAAACGATAATCGGAATATCTCCCATATCCCGGCTCGCCCAGGCAGCAGCTTCGCATATTGCATATGGGGCATAACTGGGTGCGAGGTCCAGATCGATGATTTCTTTATTGTAGTAGCTGCTCTGCTCGGCCAGATCAGCGATATGACGCATAGTCTCGACGGAGTGCACCGGATATTTACCAATCGAAGTCTCCGCGGAAAGCATCACCGCATCGGTACCATCGAAAATGGCATTGGCAACATCGGTGGCTTCGGCCCTGGTTGGCGACGGGCTCTTTATCATCGACTCGAGCATCTGTGTAGCGACAATTACCAACTTGCCTTTCCGGTTTGTCTCTTCGATTATCCTCTTCTGGAGAATAGGAATTTCTGCCGCCGAGGTCTCCACCCCCAGATCTCCACGTGCCACCATGACGCCATCGCAGGCATGAATGATTTCCTCTATATTCTCGGTGGCTTCAGGGTTTTCGACTTTCGCAATTATCTTCATCTGTTTGCCCGAGCGTGAGACTGCCCTCCGAAGAGCCTTTACATCAGATCCTCTTCGTACAAACGAAAGCGCGATGTAATCTATGTCCTGCTGGAGAATAAACGCCAGATCTTTTCGGTCTTTTGCGGTCAGTGATGGAATGCTCAATGTCGAGTAAGGAATATTCACTCCCTTGCGTGAGGCATACTCGCCGTCATTGAGTACCTTACATTCCATAGATTTTTCTTCGGGCCAAACGCCAATCACCGCCAACCGAACCGCTCCATCGTTGATCAGCAGTTCCTGCCCGACCTCCACTTCATCGACCAGTTTCGAATAGTCCACCGAAATTGTTGTTTCATCACACAGTACCGGTCTGGTAGTGACAGAGACAGTCGTTCCTTCCCGCAAGAGCACCGTCTGGTCATCCTTTGTTTTACGGGTTCGGATTTTAGGCCCCTGAAGATCGACAAGGATGGCTACGGAAACGCGACCGGCTTCACGCAATTTGTTTATGGTGTTGATTCGCTCCAGGTGTTCATCGTGCGTGCCGTGCGAAAAGTTGAGACGAAATACATTGACTCCGGCTTCGGCCAGTCGAATAATTGCCGCCTCCGAGTCGGTTGCCGGTCCCAATGTCGCTACGATTCTGGTCTTCCCACGGCTGCCGGTTGCCTTCGTTCTCATTCTGTGTGCTCCAGTTTCTATGAGTATTATGCCGTTGCAGAACCGATTCCTTGTACTGCCCGCCACAAGCAGAGGCTGTTTTCAGTCGCCGGAACCATCAGCGGGGGCGCCGGAAGCAGATTGCTTCTGAAAGGTGACGCTCACCCATTCGTTTTCCGCATGTTCATTGACAACATAAAGACCGTATTTCTGCGCTGCCGAAACTGCCCGGTCCCGGTCGTCGTTCAAAAGTCCCGACCAGGCCAGGTAGCCTCTTTCCCGAAGATGCGTAACCGCTGAACCAAGCGCGGGTTCTCCTTGCGTCAGAATGACATTCATCACGACCGCATCGAACCGGGCACGCTTCCCAAGTGAATCGATCGTTCCAACGATAAACTCGATACGTCCCTCGCCGGGGTTTTCACCAAGATTCTCGTTGAGGTTTTCGGCGCATGCGCTATCGATTTCGACACCCACACAAACGCGTGCCCCCATGAGCCTGGCAGCGAAACAAAGCACCCCGGACCCCGTTCCGATATCGAGCACATTTTTGTGCTTGAGCGATTCGGGGAAGTCCTCCATTGCAGCAACAGCCAGACGGGTTGATTCGTGGTGCCCGGTTCCAAACGCCATTTTCGGCTCAACGCGAATCCACTCCTCGCCACTTTTCAGAGGAGGAGTCAACCACGTGGGAGACACCCACAGAGTTGGCGAGATCTTGACCGGCTCCATGGTTTCCCGCCATTGCGCATTCCAGTCCTGATCCTGCACTTTCCCGGTTGATATCGGGCTGAACAGCAACGCATTCCGCATGGTTTCGTAGACAGCTCGACGAAGCGAGACTTCATCGGGAAAGTAACAGGTCAGCACCAGTCCATCTTTGCTTTCGTCTTCCTGACAGCCGAGCATACCCAGAAGACTCCATGAGCCGATGACCGGCTCTTTATGTGTCGGAAGAATACAGCAGGATAAATAATAGGTAGACATACGTTACGACGACTGCACATTCCGCGACCGCTTAATCGCACAGAATTCTCCACACATGCTGCAAAGCGAGTCTTCATTGGGTGGAAGTGAACTTCGGTACTCCTGCGCCTTCTGAGGATCGACACAGAGCGAGATAATCTTTTTCCAGTCCAATGCCATTTTCGCTCGTGAGATACGATTGTCCCATTCCATCGCTCCGGGGTGCCCCCGTGCGATGTCAGCGGCGTGAGCAGCGATTCGCGATGCAATAACCCCTTCTCGAACATCTTCTATTGAAGGAAGGCGCAGGTGCTCGGCAGGAGTGACATAACAGAGAAAGTTGGCTCCCGACATACCGGCGACCGCTCCTCCGATTGCTGCGGATATATGATCGTAACCCGGGGAAACATCGGTCACCAGCGGCCCCAACACGTAAAATGGCGCATTGTGGCAGAGGGTTTTCTGGATCTGCATGTTGGCGGCAACCTGATGAAGCGGCACATGGCCGGGACCTTCAACGAACACGCCAACCTTGTGCTCGCGGGCCCGTTTCACCAGCTCTCCGAGTATAACGAGTTCTTCCACCTGGACTCGATCGGTGGCATCGTGCAGCGCTCCCGGCCGGAACCCATCACCCAGGCTCACTGCGACATCGTATTCTGCAAGGAGTTTACAAAGCCGGTCGAACTGCTCATAGAGCGGGTTTTCCCTGCCGTTGCGCTCAATCCATTCCATCATGATTGTGCCGCCACGGCTTGCCGCGCCCGCGAGTCTTTTGACTTCCTTGAACCGGCTCACGCTTGCCTTGGTTACACCGCAATGAAGCGTCAGGAAGTCCACCCCCTGCTTGCAGTGCTGCTCGACAATATCGAACATGTCGTCGGGAGAGAGATCCAGGACCGACATTTCCTTTTTCTGCGCCTCCAACGCCATTTCATAGAGGGGAACAGTACCCACTGCTACCGGACAGCGATCGAGAATTGTTTTTCGAATCGATGGAAGATCACCGGAGGTCGATAAGTCCATGATTGCATCGGCCCCGTGTTTCACGGAGACTTCCATCTTTTCCAGTTCCTCTTCAAGCGAAGCGCGTGAAGAAGATGTACCAATGTTAGCGTTGATCTTGATCCTTGTTTTTTCTCCTAATGCCAAAGGCTGTATTTCGCGGAGGCTGTTACGCACAAGTACCGCCGATCCATCAGCGATAAGCATTCGCAACTGCTCAGCATCTATACCTTCGGCTTTTGCAGCAACCGAGATCTCCTCGGTCACCTTTCCTTCAATTGCTTTGGAAATACGCGTTTCCATATCCACCCTCATCCTTTCACCTTCCCACATGAGGCATCTACCTTAGAATGCCGCACTCCCGGTGACCCTCACCGGAGAGAATCGAAAAATAGATTTCGAAAAGTTCGAACGCGAGTTGGTCTCGAGCAATGAGTGAATCCGAGTCCGGTTTCCACCCAAAAACGCTCGTTGCAACTCTCCAATGCCCACACCCTCATGAGGCACACGGCTCCAGGTTCAGTCTTTTCTGTCAGATCCAGAGCGACGCATCGTTGTGGTCGAGGTACACAACGGATTCTGTAGATACCCTCGGTTTGAGCGGGGGAATTCTGCATCGGCAACATTTTTGCAGGCTTGATCTTCCCCAAGCCACGAGGACGCCAGCTTCTTCCAGTAACATAAGAAAGGAAAGATACTTGCAATTGTGTTGAAATACAGGCATCATCTATTTTATCGTCTTTGGTCTTCAGGGCAGTCCAAGCACCAGTCGGACCCAACAGATCCCGGAAAAGGGGGAATTTCACAATGGCTACCAAAAAAGGTCTCACTAAAAAAGAGCTGGAATACTTCAAGAATAAACTGATCTCGGAAAAGCAGCGTGTTCTCGAAGAGGTAAATGAACTATCGCGCAGTAACCTCAAAAAGTCAATCAGTGACCAATCCGGCGAGAACTCCCGTTACAGTTACCATCTTGGCGATGTGGCTTCGCTGGCATACGATCGTGAGTTCTCGATGGGGCTTGCCGAGCGGCAGCAGAAATACCTCGAGCAGATCGATGAGGCCCTGGAGCGTATAGAAGAAGGAAAATACGGGATCTGCCTGGTAACCGGAGAGCCCATTCCAACCGAGCGCCTGGAAGAGGTACCGGTAGCGAAATACTCCGTAAAGGGTAAAGAGATCCTGGAAAAGCAGCGCTCCAAGTAGCGCAATGCTCCTCTAAAACACCCATTTCCGGCAGATTCAGGCTGGATTATACACAGTTCCAATAAGCCCTGACTACTTTCTTCGGGCTGTCCGTAATTAGATTTGTACGATTTTTTCTAATTCATGGTCAGCCCTTATTTTTTTCCTGCAAGATATTCTTTCAGAAATACAGGTCCTCGGCAAAAGAGATGAACCGAGAGCCCCAGTGGTGCCGAGCCATAGTTTTTTTATTCTGGCAGGAGAAAGAGGAAGATACGTGCCTTTAACGATTCTTCGAACATGCTCTCACTCGTTTGTATCCGCACGAGGTACCAGTGGAGCCCGCATGTTTTACCTTATCGTTGTTTTTCTTGCCACAGCAGCATGGTCTTCGGAATATCGGCATACGTTTCACCCTGCAGCTGATTCCGCACCGCCGATCGTGCTCCTGACTTCCAATGCAAACGACCTTCGACTGCTGAAAAACGCGCTCGTGGGCCGTACCGACATCAGTGCTTCCAGGATTCGGACTGCCCTCGATTCTCTCGGTTTTTTCGACATCGGCAGCAGGCAACCCGAAAACGACACAAGCTTTATCGTATCAGGTGTCCGATACTCAATCGATTCGATTCAGGTGATATCTCCCCTTGAGGTGACATCCGATTCACTCACCCCCGTTCAACTGCCCATGCCCTATAGTGCATCGTTTGTTCGAGCACTCGCCGACACTGCGATTCGCTATTTCGCCAGCCGGGGCTATCCATTTGCCCAGCTTTCAACGCGCATTACCACACATAGAGCTTCCGAACCACCTGGCGGTAATGCCCGGCTGACCTTCTATATCGATCCCCGGGAGCAGTACGCATTCGGAGCGTCGGTCATTGGAGGCACGACTCAGACCCGCCGGGATCTTCTCATGCGCGATATTGGATTGCCCCCGGGAGAGGTATTCGACATTCGGCTCATCCGGAACAGTCTGGAACGCCTGAATTCGCGCCCGTACATTTCCTCCGTCCAATCCAGCGCTCCTTTTGTTATCGAAAAAGAAGGGCTCATCCAGTCACAAAGATCCCCCGACAGCCTCCCGACGGTCGCCGTTCCATTTGCAATCGAGGACAAATCGGGCCTGGGTATCGACGGTGCTTTGACGGTGGAAAGCATGTCTGAAGGAGCGCCGGACATTGCGGGGGTGCTCGATGTAACCGTTCTCAATGCGTTTGGTACCGGCGAACAGGCATCCCTCTCATATCGCGGCGAAGACGTCCTTCAGCTGTTCGAAATTTCGGTAACCAAGCCCTGGGTAATGGGTACCCCCCTCTGGGCATCGGGAGGATTTGGGCTCGAAATAAAGCAACGTCATTACGGTCATACTCACGCGAACCTTCATGCTCTCACCGAGCTGAAAACCCTCTGGCTGGGGGGCATTGGCATTCGGGGGCATGAGACAATGGTCGATACCGATACCAACCAGACATCACTTACCTTTTATGGGGCCGACCTGGTGCTGCTTCGCAATGCAGAACGCTACGGAATGGGAACTTCCGCCACGAGGTTTCGTATTCGCACAGGCACCGGAGTTGCCCGAAGTACGGGAAGGTCGTATACGCGGTGGACCGTGGATTTTTTGGCAGGAAGACGAATGCCGTTTTTTCGGAGATGGGCACTGGACCTGAGATTTGCGGCACATAACCTTTTCACTCCTGAGAAGAACCTTCCGCCCGTAGAGTTGTTCAGAGTAGGCGGACACAACAGCCTTCGAGGGTATTCCACCGATGAATTCTCTTTCAGGACCGCCGCACTGCTTCAGTCTGAATTCATATTCTTCTTTGGTCACACTTCGTCGGTCTATTTGCTTCTCGATGCCGGAACCGGCTATGACTCCACGCCTTCAGAAAGAGTAAATCTGCTGGGATACGGGCTTGGCACCCGGCTTCCCACACGTCTGGGTCTCCTATCGATTGAATGGGCCCGAAATGTTCGAGAAGTGCGCGGACTGGGCCGGTTACATGTCGGTTTCCAGAACCCTCTTTCCTTGACGGGTATGCTCCAATGAAAACAGTTCTTTTTTTCACGATTGCATTTCTGTCTGTAGCGTACGGAAAACCCGGCGTCGCATCGTGCATCTATGGCCCTCGGTGGCAGATGCTTTCTTCGCAGGAGCGAGAAGCTGCTCTGGCACACCCGGGGACCTCTATCGAAAAAAAAGAATGCCTGCACCGGTATCTGGACCGGATCGTTGAATCGGGAGCTGACCTTTCGACAGCGTTTTCTTTCACACGAGACAATGCCACCAATGACTCGCTGGTCGACATTTCTGCTTTGGCAAAGCTGGCTTCGCTGGATACCACTGGAAATGCCGGAGACTGGCAAGCACTACTCGAGCTATGGGAGAAGCGCCATGGTGCTTTGACAATTCATATTTCGCGCCTGCAGCAGGATGGAAACGTGCTTCGTGCCGACAGCCTCATGAAAGTCGGGGTGCTTTCCGGAACGATCCGTGCTTTCGACTATCTTCGATGGGCACAGATAAAACAAGTCCTCGGCGAGTACAACACTGCGGCAAAACTCCTCTGCAAGGCATCCACTGGCGAGAACCGGCTTGGGATAATCGCTCAGAGTCAGTTGCTCCGTATGCTTGAAGAAGCAGATTCTGTGGATGCATACTCAGTTCTGCAAGCTTTCGAACGATGCGCGCTTTCGGGACAGATCGCCGATACCCTTGTCCTTCGTAACTGGCTTGCCGATGCATACAACCGCTTCGGTCTGCACGAGGAGACCCGCCGTGTGCTTTCCACTCTGGAATCTTCGGCAAATTCATCGCGTGATGAACTGTTCCGAATCGCACAAATGCATTTTTCCCGCAAGCAGTACGATGAGGCCCTCCAGACGGCACTTCTGGCCTACAATCGTCTGGACTCGAAACGCTGGCAAGCTGCATGCGCCGCTCTTGTCTACCAGTGCTATCACCAGAAAGGCCAGATCGATTCCGCGGTGGTATGGCTCGAAAAGACCGGTTTGTCCGATCTGAAGCAGATTAAAGATGCCGTGGTACTCTACCAGATGGCAGGCAATTTCGAAAAAGCCAGTTCTCT
>JBEPYC010000086.1:0-1634 GCA_041641555.1 Chitinivibrionales bacterium
TTCGTTCATATGCTAAAGCGAATGGAAGAAAAGGAATTCCCCTGGGTATATCTTCGAGATGAATCGCAGGAAGTAGCCAAAGCATATGGTGCTCTCAGAACACCCCATTTTTATGTGTTTGACAAAGATAGAAAGCTTCTGTATACCGGGAGAGGAGTGGATAACCCCAAAGACGCTTCGAATGTCAGTGTTAACGACCTCGATCGCGCCCTCGATGAAATCACTCATGGAAAACCCGTGAGTGTACCTCTGACCAATCCGATCGGCTGCAATGTTAAATGGGAAAATCAGGATGCCCACTGGATGCCACCGGATGCCTGCGATTTAGTCCCTGGAAAGTGATTGTACTTATGAATTCAACTCGCCAAAGAATCAGGGAGTACCTGGATACCATCGATGTGTTTGATGTTCATACACATCTTGGCGCCCAGGGATCCCGTATGGCCTATACGCTCGCGGACATTGTTTCCTATCACTGGCTTAAGCTGGAGCTTGTCAGGGCGGGTGCTCCCCTGAAACATTACCGGCCGGATAATCAGCCCGATCCCGATGAGATCATGCACACGGTTGCTCCCTTCTTCGCTTCTATCCGCAACACCTCCAATCATTACTGTTTTGCCAATATGCTCCGTGAGCTTTATGGCTTTGATCAACCATTTATTACACCTGACAACTGGAAGGATCTGGATAAAGAAGTCCGAAAACAGTCCAGGGATGAAAACCGTATCGCCAATGTGTTGGACCGAGCAAACATACGACATTGCTCGGTACGTCCCAGTGACGGTCTACCGGATTCTTCGTCCCGCTATGTTCCGTACGAAATGGGAGAATACCTTTTCGCGGCAAGCACCCCCGGCACATGGAAAAGAATAGTCGGAGAAGACCATAGTCTGCCGTCATCTCCAGGCGAGCTGGCAGATGCAATTCGCGGGGAAGTCGGTCGTCTGGTTGCTGAATCCGGGCTGCGTGTGCTTCATGTCTGGATTCGAGACACGTGGTCGTATCAACCCTACACCGACAGCGAAATACGATCTGCTCATGATACGATCCATGCCGCTTCAAAGCTCTCCAACACCGAAGAGGACAAGTTCATCAGCTTTACTGCTGATGTTCTGGCCGAAGAAGCTGGAAAGCATGGAATCACTCTTCAGCTCTTTCATGGCATGGAAAAATATACCGATAAAATCCCTTTGTCGGTGAGCTCCTTCTGGAACCCTGATTTCATTCGCCGGCTTCCCGAGTTTGCCGCCAGGCATCCTCAGACCTCTTTGGACCTCTTCCTGGCAACCCGTATCCCCGGCCACGAAGCAGTGTCGATCGCGCGCACTTCACCCAATCTTTCTATATCCGGGGGCTGGTGGCACGGCTTCACACCTGCTGCCCTCAACGAATTTTTCAGAGATCGACTGGAAATGCTTCCCCATACTGCATGGAATGCATTCTTTTCCGATGGTTATCTCGTAGAATGGATGTACGCCAAGCTGTTTCTCACCAAAAACCGATTAGCGCATGCCCTTGGTGATATGATCGAAGAAGGGTTCTTCAATTTGGACGATGCATTCGAGATTTCGCGAAACGTAATGCACGATAATGCCCTCCGCATTTATAACCTCTAGCCCATGAGGTGGACCGGG
>JBEPYC010000086.1:1644-11767 GCA_041641555.1 Chitinivibrionales bacterium
GTGGTGGCCGGGCCGTGTGGCTGGCGGGGCCGGTCCACCTCCATTGAAAACGCGACCTCTGTTGAGCCCCCAGACACGTCATGCCTTGTGGTTCCCCGCCATAATGAAGACCTTCATATGGATACGATGAAACGCCCGAAACAACCCTCATTGAGGGCCAATGCAAATAGAATGTCTGGCATAGCAATTTATACCAGGTAAGGTGGGGAGCCTTTGAGTGTGCTCCCCTTTTCTGTTCTTAAGCTTCTAACTCAGCCGGTTACACTTCCCAGCGATTCCTTGATCGCCATTTTGAGTTCCGCGATATTGACGGGCTTCACCAGGTACGCCTCCGGACTCAAATGCGCGGCACGTCGGCGTATGCTCTCATCCGAATACCCCGTTATGAAAACAATTTTTGGATCGCAGATTGCCCGAATTCCCTCCACTGTCTCAATCCCGTCCATTTCCCCTGCAAGCCCGACATCGACGATTACCAGGTCGGGATGGTTCTCCCGGGCAGTCCTGATCGCTTCCTCTCCGGTCGAAGCCGACGGGAGTATATCGTATTGCTTTCGAAGCAGAACCTCCAGACTCATCACAAATACAGCTTCATCTTCGACCACCAGAATCTTTGGCTTACCACTCATATGCGCTCCTTGTAAAGAGTGCGCTGAAACATGATCGATACCCTTGTTCCCGGATCGCAAATATCGATCCGTACCCGCCCTTTGAGCTGGTTCTGCACGATACTGCGAACTAATTGCATTCCAAGGCCTCCATCATCCACGGCTGTGGATTGCTGGATACCTATACCGTTGTCACACACGCGAATGATTACATAATCCCATCGCCTTCGTAGTTGAACTTCTACTGACCCGTTTCGGTCATTCGGGAAGGCATGCTTCAGGGCATTAGTGATGATTTCGTTAAGCACCAGCCCGCAGGGGATCGCGATATCGATCAGGACATACACAGGCATCATCGAAAACCGGATTTCTATACTTTGCTTTGCGGATACGTATGTTTTCTGTAAATTACCTGCGACTTCTGCAATGTACTCTCCCAGATCTATTCTCGACAAATCTTGTGACTGATAGAGCTTCTGATGTACCAGGGCCATTGCCACGATACGATTTTCGATCTCCTGAAAGATCCCCTGCAGACCTTCTTGTGGACTGTATGCCGCCTGTAGATCCAGCATGGAACCGATCACCTGCATGTTGTTCTTTGTTCTGTGATAAAGCTCTCGAAGCAGCACCTCTTTTTCACGGAGTGACTGCTCGACACGCTCCCGCGCCTTTTTTCGCTGCGTGATATCACTAAAGAAGACGACGGCCTGGGCAGGTGCTGCCTGTATTACCTGAATGTCGTAGATTCCATCCATCAGATCGTGATGACATTCGACTTCTGCAGAGAAGAATGGTTCGCCCGATGATGCGATCCTTCGGCAGATTTCGGGGAGCTTGGTTGTGCAGGCAGCCGGAAACATTTCTTCAAGAGTTTTACCAAGCAATGCGGTATGGTCGGTTTGGAGGATTCGGTTTGCCGACTGACTAAACCCGGTCAGCACCAGACGGTCATCCTTTTCGTACGAATAGAGATGTGCTCCAAAAGGGGCGAAATCCAGGAGCATTCGAAGTTGTTTTCTGCTACGAAGCAGCCGCTCTTCGGTCGTTCTTCTCTCTGCCACCTCACGTTCGAGGCTGGCAGTTCTCTCCTGTACCAGTTGTTCCAGCCGTTGCTGGTAATGCTTCAGTCGGTTTTGTGCTTTTCGCTGCTCGGTTACATCCTGCACCAGCCCGATTGCGTAAAGCGGACGATTGCCTTCATCGCGAATGAGCGAAAGCGAAAGTCGGGCATACACTATTGCACCTGATTTATGGATATATCGTTTGTCTAATCGTATGTACTCTTTCTCACCTCGCATCAGCTCCTGAGCCAGTGCCATTTCTTTTTTAACATCCCTCAAGTGGGTAATTGTCTGAACATTTTTCCCTTTGAGCTCATCTCGTTGATACCCCAGAATCTCACACATTTCTTCGTTTATTTCTAACACGTTGCCATTTAGATCTGTGGTTACAATTCCGGCCGCGGTATTCTCGAATATCTTTCGAAACAGGTTTTCGCTTTCTTTCAATGTGGAAACCATTGCCTTACGCTCAGTTATCTCCTGGAGAAAACCCGTGATTACCACGGATCCCTCGGTATCTCCTGCCAATGACCGCATTGCCGTGTATAGCCAGATTTCTCCTTTTTGGGGGTGATTGTATCTAAGTTCCGTTTCTCCCCATTGACCCGTGGCCCCGAAAAGGCTCCGATGAAACCGGGAGATCCTCTCGGCGTCTTCTTTGTGAACATGTTCAGCTACAAAATCATACAGAGAGGATGAATCCTTATGCTCATAGCCGATAAGCCTTGTGAACTCTGCAGTAGCCATCTGTACTTCTTTTTCCCGGCTCACCTCCCAGAAGCCGATATGCCCAGCTGTACCTGCCACTTCCAGGCGCTCTCTGGTCCGTTCGAGCTCGGCTTCGTACCGTTTCCTCGACGATATATCACGGGCGAAACAGGCAATGCCTATAACTTCGTCTTCATCGATAATTGGATCCAGGGAGATTTCGAACCATTCGGGGATATTGGGAAGTCCGATGTTTTCTTCAACGACCAACCGCTGCCTCGTGTCAAGCACGTTCTGGAACCGTCTCTGCCACCGCGAACTCATTTTTTCTGGAAGATTGGCCAGAACGGAGTGTCCTTGTGTTATCTCTACGTTCAAAGCCGCCCGGAAATAGCGACGAACAGTCTGGTTAGCCACCTGAAAACAGAACTGTGGGTCGACAGACCAGATTGCATCTGATGTGTTGTCTATCAGAACCCTGTACTGAAGCTCTGCGTGTCTGAGCACAGCTTTTTCGTGGGTGAGCTGAGAATCACGAGTATGAACCAGTGTCTCCCTCTCCCAAACTTCTTCTGCTTCTTTATTCTTTCTATCAGTTATATCGGCTACATACCCGAATATTTCTCCAGTTTCCTGATCAGCAGAATAATGCGCGCACAGCCACCCCTTGCCTGTGGGGCTTTTGAACTCCGCTCCCAGAAGCGAACCCTTTTCCCGCAGATCCCTCAGATTGCGCTCGCATTCTTCGGGGAAAGCATAAAAGTCGTGTATCCGTCTTGCACCCTGATTTTGGTGGTCTTCCCCATCCAGGCCCAGCAACCGCTGTCCCGCTTCGTTGATATCAATCAGCTTCCCGTCGGCTGCCGCACACACCATGGCAAAGGGTGCATTATGTACCAGTTTATACTCACGTGCAGGTGCTTCGGATATCTCTACGTTTGCCATTGGTAAGCCCCCCTGAAGTGCGCATCATCACAAATCTGCTTCCCCTGCAAAGTGAGCATAGAACATGCCAGAGGAAGACCGCTCGGTGGACAGGACTACAGGTCGGTTTTGCTCATAGAGCAGCTCTCTTCAAGAGTTCCTGCACTGTGATGTGAAAAACGGGAGTTTTACAACACGAATATTTCGATTTCGGTGTGCCTATTCGCGATCATGGAAAGACCGCAGGCGGATACTGGTAGACATATTGGCAATCGATCCACGATCGACGATTCGGCATTTACCGGCCAGGTGGCCTTCGCGGTCGGGTACAATACGTATGTCATCGATAAACAGGTGAGCGGCCTGGTACCCCAGCGTTCCAAACCCGAATTCGATTGAAGAGATTGGGAGAAGTCGTGAAGCGGGCATGTTGTCAAACGAAATCAGAGAAAGGCGATCGGGAACGGAGATTCCTCGTTCGGTCAGACCAAGATAGTACTGCCGGGCATAATGGTCGTTTGGCGCAATCAGAGCGGTAATGCCGCATTCTTTCATCGCGGCGGTAACCGCATTGACGTTTTTGTGAGCACTTTGCTGGAAACCAGGTGAGCTGGTGCGGTGTTCAGTTTCGGATATTTCGGGCATTCTGAAGTTTCCCGAGGAAGATATCCAGGGCCTCGGGTTCCAGACAAGTACATCCATGGGGACTTGGATCAAGGTGATATCTGCATTTTTGTGGGTGTAGATTTCCCGAAGTCTTTGATTCCGTCTCACAATCCATCCCGTTTGCGCGTTCGGAGTTGGGATACCGATCCTCCGATGCCCCGCATCCGAGAGAGCATCCACAGCAATCCGTATCGCGGCCCATTCGTCGAAATAGCACCGAATGAATTTTGCTCCACTCCCGGCTATTCGGTTCGACAAATCAGTTCTTATCCCTGTTGAATCAAAAAACACCACAGGACGCTTCCTCGAGGCAATCGCTCTGATCCATTCGCCAAGATATTCGTTGCGTTGTGTTCCGCACATAATCAGGCAACCGGAGTAGTTTTTGCCCAAATCATTCACTTCGCGCTGGAAAATGTCACCGGATTCATCGGGTGGAGGAAGCTGAGAGTTCTTCGAGGTAAACAGCGGCTTTACCCTGTATCCAAACTTCTCGAGTTCGTCGTGCACGGACTGCATGAACGATCCAGGATGGTGAGCAGTATAATTGAGATAGAGCTGGTCATAGGAAGTCGTTACCAGCAAGACCGTCGGGAGACGAACATAGCGGGGGTCGATGCGATCCCGCGAAGGTGTACCGACAATGAGGTGTTTACCCTGACGATGAGCCAGCCCCTTCCGGGCAACCATCCTGAGCGCTTCAACAACCGTTCTTCTGGCAACACGATGAGTCAGGACGAAGTAATCGATCTTGGGTAATGCGTTCCCGGCCCGGTAGGTCCCTTCGCTGATTCCTTCGTAGATTTTAGAGAAAAGGGCATGGGCGGCCCGGGAAGACTCTCGTTTGCCCGAACCGGTACCGGCAAAGGTCAGTGGCTCTCCCTGTTTGAAAAACACCAGACCTTTCTCGCGCAGCAGGCGCATCGCCCGATGCATGGTGGGATAGGAGACGTTGTACTCGCGGGCAAGAACGCCGATACTCGAAGGAGCGGAAAGTGCTCCCGCTCGAATAGCCGCCTCCAGGTCACGAGTGATTCTTTCTACCGCCGAAGCGCGTTTGGGTGCCATGGATATAAGTATAAAACTTTGCGCACCATTAAAGTGTCGTAGTGGAACCTAATCGAACCTATATTGCGTGTAATCCTCGAAATTATCATAGGTTTAGGTTTTCATCTTTTGAGCCCGATGGAGCGTTCATGGACCGTAGAGCACTTTCTCGCCGATCTTTTCTTCGCAATACAACCGGGACCGCCGCGGCGGTACTCGCTTCGAGTACATTGACTCAGAGCCTGTATGGCGCCACAAAGAAGAAACCCAACATTCTTCTGATCATGGGCGATGATGTCGGATACGAAATTCCGACGTATTCAGGCGGGGAATCGTACAACACCCCAACTCTGGACAAGCTCTCAAAGCAGGGGATCGAGTTTTCCAACTGCTATGCCACACCAACCTGCTCGCCTTCGCGTGTCATGCTTATGACCGGCCAGTATCCCTATCGGACGTCATGGATAAGAGGCATCTGGGAGCGTCCGGATGGCGAAAAACACCTTGATCCCTCTATCCCGAATTTTGCTAGCGTTCTCAAGTCCGCGGGTTACACCACTGCCGTTGCGGGAAAATGGCAGTTGAATCGATACTATCAGCGACCTGATCATCCTAAAAACTGCGGGTTTGACGAGCATCTGGTTTGGGGATATGGATTCGATCCCGAACGACGTATCCCCCCACGCTATTGGGAACCGGTTCTTATCAAGAACGGCAAGCATTTAGCCGAGGCGGAGAAACCGGAACTCTTCGGACCGGACCTTTTTACGGACTTCATGATCGATTTCATTAAACGCAACAAAAAGGGCCCTTTCTTCGCTTATTTCCCCATGTGCCTGGTCCATGTTCCATTCAAACATACTCCGGCAAACAAGGGCAAGGAACTCTCCAAACAGGAACGCTTTGCGGGTTTGGTTGAATATCACGACATGCTCATCGGGAAGCTTCTCGAAACACTCGATAAGCTTGGGCTGCGCGACGACACCGTGGTACTGTATACCGGCGACAATGGCACCCCCCGGGGGGTGACTTCGAAATGGCGGGGTCTGGAGGTTCAGGGCGAAAAGCACAAGATGTCCTACTTTGGCACTCACGTCCCGTGCCTCGTGCACTGGCCGCACGTCACGCCCAAGGGCAAGAAGAACGATGATCTCATCGATTTCAGCGATTTCATGCCAACGCTTGCCGAGATAGCGGGCGGATCGATTCCCAAGGATACACCGGTGGATGGAATCAGCTTTCTCCCGCAAATTCAGGGAAGAAAAGGCTTCAAGAGAGAATGGATTTTCACGCAGGTCAAATCGATGCGCCTTATACGTGATAAACGCTGGCAATACAGCAGCTTGTGGAGCAAAGAAGCCAAAGGGCCTGCATACGAACTGTACGATATCAAAAACGATCCGTTCATGAAAAACCCTATTCCCGAGGGGAAGGGCATTCCCGAGGCTGAAAAGGCCCGAAAGAAATTCAAGGTTCTGGTGGAGAATCCTGTTCACGAAAAACCCTCCGCCAGAGGGTAAACCGCGACCCACCACACGGTCATGATCAATAAAGGAAAGGAATCGGTATGAATTCCCCTGTTTCGCGCAGACGTTTTATGCATATTGGGGCCGGGGCGGGGATCGCGGCTGCCGGATCTCAGCTTTTTCCTGCGGTTACCCATGCCCGAAGCCATCAGGCTGACAAACCCAACATTATTCTCATCATGGCCGATGATCTCGGATACGAGGGTGTTCGGGCAAACGGCGGTTCCAGCTACCAGACCCCCGCCATTGATTCTCTTATCAATGGCGGGATCAATTTCACGAGCTGCTATGCAACCCCAACCTGCACACCGTCGCGGGTAGAGATCATGTCCGGCACCTATCCGCATCACAACGGAATGAATGGTGGCATTTGGGAACGGGGCAACGATAAACAGTTTGTCGACTGGACGCAGGTCGGTAGTTTCGGCACCATGCTCAAATCGGCGGGATATTCGACCGCCGTTGCGGGGAAATGGCAACTGTGCCGGTTCGATCTGGATCCCGACAATGCGACGAAAGCAGGATTCGATGAGCATTGCCTGTGGACCTGGTCTTACGATGATCCCGATAACCAGATCAGTGGATGGTCACGGTTTCAAAAGCCCGACATTTGGGAAAACGGTTCGTATGCCGATAAGTACTTTTCAAATCAGCATTACGGGCCCGACGTGTACTGTGATTTCCTGCTCGATTTCATGGAACGCAAGAAGAACGATCCGTTCTTTGTCTATTTCCCCATGGCCCTGGTTCATAGACCGGAGCACAACCCGCCGGGATACTCCAATGCCGAGGGGACCAAGATTCAGAACATGGTCAACTACATGGATGTACTTGTCGGAAGAATAAAATCGAAAGTCGATGAGCTTGGCCTGGCACAGAACACGCTGATTCTGTTTACCGGTGACAACGGGTTCGCATCAGGCATAACCTCGGCCCTTGATTCACTTCAGATTGCGGGCGAAAAGCACAACATGACCTATATCGGATGCCGGGTACCGATGATTGCGCACTGGCCGGGAACTACTCCCGCGGGCGTTACGTGTAACGACCATATTTCGCTTGCCGATGTTCTTCCGACTCTGCACGAACTTGGCGGCGGGTCGCTTCCGCAAGACATGAAAGTAGACGGAAGAAGTTTTGCTCGGCAGATTGTGACCGGCTCCAACCCTGACTTTCCGGACTGGTGCTATCAGGGAATCAAGAATAAGAGGATGGTCCGACACAAAGACTATACTCTTTACAAGGACGGCAGCTTTTATAATGTCAAAAAAGACTACTTTGAAGATCACAACATTGCCCCCGGAACCGGTACCTCCGCCGATGAGGCCGCACGAACATACATGCAGAACATCATGGACACTATCGAGGATTACTATCGCCCATTGCCTGAGAACACCTCCGCGCTTGCGCCGCGGAATCGTAATGCCGATTTGAAGCATGCATTTCGGGTAACCACCGAGAAGAACGCGGTAACCGTATCCGTCTCGCACGCTTCACATGTATGGATAACCGACCTGAAAGGCAGAAGTCTAACTCCGAGGGTGTTTTTGCGGCAAGGCACTACCCGGACAATCGGCACATCCCATCTCGCCGGAGGCACCTACCTGATTTCGACGTGCACGGCCCGGGGGACGATCACACGACGGCTTGTGTTGTAATACGTACGATCCGGCATTCAGCGGCCCAGAGAGAGAAAACCGGGCGGAACGCTCTCCGGGCCCCTTTACGGATTGAACCCCTCTGCGAGCTTACGGGGTTTTGGGGACGCTGATTGCGACCCGCGGTCAAGCACGGTGCAGGGGCCGGGGGACATTGCCATTATCGCCGGCTTTTACCGGGAAATCTCCCGCTAAACTGTGCCCCGCCAGATAACCCGGGCGCGAAAGCCTGGAATCCACTGGGGAGATCGGGTAAAGCATCGTTTCGGGCAAATCGGTCTCCAGTTCCTGATCCTGGATCCCCGACGACTTGCTTCCAAGCGAGTCACGAGAGGAAGGCGAAGAGCAGGGGGTATTCATCAGGGTGTGGAACCAACACCGGGTCATTCGCGGCAACTCTTTTTTCCAATGATTCAAGCCGCACCCGTTGAACCTGATCCACTTCGTTGGGATCGAGCCGCAATTCCCTGAGAGATAGGGTCTTTTTGACTACATACACTCGTGCAAACTCACAATCTCGAATGGGGCGATCTCCGGGGCAATAACACTGACGTACGGTTCCCAGATAGTGAAGCTCTTCTTCCCGCACCCTTATTCCGATTTCTTCGCGCACCTCCCGGATAGCAGCTGCTTCATGGGTCGAACCTGCCTGCACATGTCCCGCACTGGAGATATCCCACAAGCCAGGGTAGGTTTCCTTGCCGGCCGACCGTTTCTGGAGGAGGACCCCTCCTTTGGCGTCGGTAATCCAGACATGAACCGTGCGATGCCAGTCTCCGTCGCGGTGAACCTTCGACCGCGGCTTGACAACCCCGGTCGTTTCCCCGTTTTTATCAAGTACGTCGAAAGATTCTTCGTTCGTTATCTGGATCATATCAAGAAAATAAAACTCCGGATGGATCCACTCGGGAATCGGCCAGGATTTGTGCGATCTTGAACCTGCATTGCAACGGGGGCACAATGGGAGAGGCCGAAATGAAGCATAGGGATTCCTGGCCCTGCCATGCATGCGGCCATTTTGGCGGGATCACCCGACCCGATCACATTTTTGTTTCTCCCGGTAGGATTTTCTCCACTCACCGCGTTTCCTCAGGACTCCCATGACATCTCAAACACCACTTCCACCCGATTCTCAATACGCCACCATCAAGAACGGCCACCTAACTCTCAACGGAAAACCGGTTCGCTATTGGGGAGCAATCGGTGCATTCCCGACCATGCCGGATTGCGCAATTGAGGTCGGCAGCCCTGGCTACAAAAAAGCGATCGATAGAGCCCGAAGGGAAAACGAGCTGGGCATCCAACGGCTTTCCAACCTCGGCTTCAATATGTTTCGACTCTGGGAAGTCAACCCGGGTGTTGCCTACACCAAAGGCGATGGTTCCATTGCTGATATGAAAGACTTCGCGGTACACCAGTTTAAAGAAAAAGGAATGAAGTTGTGGGGCGCCGGCCCGGCAAACCGGCTTGGCATCGTGACCGAATCCGACGTCGACTGCGTCGATGACTCACGAACCGCTTCGGCATGGCAAGAGGCAATCCGTCAGGCATCAAAAGAGCATTTCATCAAACGCGAAGGGTATGGGAACCGTGGAAGACACTATTGGCCAAAAGCACACGGTGCGTATCTTCGCAATTTTCTTCCTCGAATATGGGATCCGCGCCTGGAAACTATCGGAATCCAACGTCTTCGGGAAGCAATGGATCATGTAAACCAGTATACTGGGCTTGCCTGGGGGGATGATCCTGTTTTCGCGGTGTGGGAGCTATCGAACGAAGAATGGTGGTTTGGACGAATGGTCTCCGGCCGATGGCAGACCTACCCTGAATTTTTTCAAAAGTCACTTCTTGCCAAGTGGAACGATTGGTTGTGGGAAAAGTACGGCTCGCAAGCCCAGCTTCGTGCTCGATGGCTCGGATTG